>CAZNSL010000639.1:0-2563 GCA_964574975.1 uncultured Alcaligenaceae bacterium
AACCTATTTGGAGGCAACCATGTGCCGTCTCCTCGCTCGCTTTTGGCTTCGTAAGATCCAAACTCCCCGGAGGCCCAAGCTGGTCGTCGAACCACTCGAAAACCGTTGGACTCCTAGCTGGTCTTCGACTCTTGGGGGCGGCAGTATCACTTTCACTGGCGATGCTGGCTGGGACACTGTCAGCTTTGCTGCAGACAAAGGGATCCTCATCCACAACTGGCTCGGTGGGAGTTTCGAGGACAACTACGACATGGACAGTACGCTTGTTGGCAGCCAGTCCATCAGCGTCGGTTTCGTGACGAATCTGACGGTTAACGGTGGGGATGGCTTCGACACTGCTTCATTTGCTGACCTGCCGATCCCGGCCAACGTGAACGTCGATCACTTCGTCTGGACAGCGGTTGATGCCGCGTACGCCAATGCCGACGTTGTGTTGACCAATGCGGGTTTTACGGTGACGGATGTGCCAAGTCCGTTCTTGTATGGTGTGACTAATCTGGTTTCCGCTCAGATCGTCGGCGGAGTCGGCAACAACAAATTCGATTGCTCCGCCGTCAGTCATCCGGTCCGTCTCGACACCGGCCTCGGCAACGACACGCTCATCGGCGGTGCCGGCAATGACGACCTCCGAGGCAATGAAGGCGACGACATCATCCTCGGCAACGACGGCAACGACACCAGCCAGGGCGATGTCGGCCTCGACAGCTACATCATGGGCGCGGGCAACGACTGGATCTACAACGAAGCCGGACCCACCTACTACGACGGCGGCCCCGGCGACGACTGGGTCTACAACCTGACCGCCAGCCAGGTGATCGTCACGAACGCCGGCATGACAGTTGACGGCGTGACCTCGCCCGGCAACATGGAAGCCTTCGATCTCTACGGCACGTCCGGCAACGATCTCTTCGACCTCTCCGCCCTCACGAGCTATAACGAAAGTCGCCAGTACGGCAACGACGGCAATGACACGCTCCTCGGCGGCAGCAAGACCGATTATCTCCACGGCCAGAACGGCGTCGATCTGCTGATCGGCAATGACGGTATCGACGGCATCAACGCCGGGATCAACATCTACAATGGCGGCATCATCGCCGACGGCGACACCGTCCTCGGCGGGGCTGGCAACGACATCCTGATGACCGAAGGCGGTGCCGATCACATCGACGGCGGCGCGGACTTCGACACCCTCCTCGGCTACAGCGCCGAATCCGTTGTCATCGCCGATTCAAGCCTCATTCTCGACGGGCTCACCAGCCCCGGCGCGTGCGAATACTACCAGATGTATGGCGATGAAGCGGCGACCGTGATGGACGCCGGCGCCTACACCCTCGGCGACGTCCGCCTGCACGGCGAGGGCGGCCACGACACCATCATCGGCGGCAGCGGCAACGACTTCCTCGTCGGCGGGCAGGGCGAAGACGCCATCTTCGGCAACGCCGGCAACGACGAGATTGCCGGGCAGGGCGGTGACGACGCCCTCTCCGGCGGCGACGGCGACGACGTCCTCGACGGCGGCAGCGAAAACGATTCCTTCGACGGCGGACTCGGCTATGATCGGGCTCTCGTGTCCGGTGTGACCAATGCGCTGATCACCGATTCCAAATGCGTCTTCGACGGCCGCGAAGGGCCCAACCGCGTCGAATATTTCCAGGTCTACTGCACCGCCGGCAACGATTTTGTGGACGCCTCCGCCTGGACGCTCGGCAAGCTTTACTGCGAAGCCAGCGCCGGTACCGACACCCTCCTCGGCGGCGCCGGAGACGACGCGATGACCATCAACACCGGCCTCATCAACGGCCACGGCGGCAACGACATCATTTACGGAATCGACGGATCCACCCTGATTGGCGGGGCCGGCGATGACACCTTCAACACCGGCAACTACCACACCGGCATCAGCATCGACGGCGGGCCGGGCCAGGATATGGTCGTCATGTCCGGCTTCTCGAGCCTCGTCGCAACCGCCACTTCGCTGGTCATCGACGGCTTCGCCAGTCCCGGCGCCATCGAAGGCGTCTACGGTGGCGGAACTAACGGCAACGACCTCTGCGACATCAGCGCCGTCAGCCCCACCACGCTCAGCTCCTACTTCCAGGGCGGCGAAGGCGATGACACCATCCGCGGCGCCGGCGGCTACGACTACCTCTACGGCGGCGACGGCGCGGACTTCGTCTACGGCAACGGCAACGCCGACGAAATCAGCGTCGGAGAGAACACCACCAACCCCGCCGTCATCCAGATCGCCGACGGCGGCGACGGCAACGACGGCGTCAGCGGCGGCAACGCCCGCGACCACCTCATCGGTGGCCCCGGCAACGATACGCTCATCGGACTCGGAGACAACGATATCCTCGACGGCGGACCGGAAGCCAACCAACTCGCCGGCGGCGACGGCGACGACATCCTCACCACCGGATTCCTTCTCAACACCGCCACTTACACCTACGGCGGTAACGGCACCGACAAGCTCACCATTCTCGCCACCGCCGCGGATGAAGCCATCGACGTCCAATCCACCCTCGTCAACTTCAACGGCAATACTTCGGTGACAATCACCGAC
>CAZNSL010000639.1:2573-4068 GCA_964574975.1 uncultured Alcaligenaceae bacterium
CGGCGCCGGCGTCGACAGTGGCGTGCAGTCGGCACCGACCGCGCCCTACCCTTACGTCATCAACGGCCTCGAACCAACGGTGCTCGGCGGCGCCGACGAAACCAGCACCGCATCGCTCTTCACCCGCACCGGCGACTGGAGCGACATCGGCGACCCCAACACCGCCTGGACAGCGAAGGCCAACTACGGCGACGGTACCGGCTTCCACCCCGTCCCCCTCAACCTCGGTGCCAAGACGTTCAGCATCAGTCACACCTACACCGCAGGCGGAAACTTCAACGTCACCGTCTTCATCACCGACACCCAGGGCAACACCGGGTCGGATACCTTCGTGCTCACCCGCCCCGCCGGGGTCAACGTCGGCACCAGCGAAGGCAGCTCGTATTCCATGGGCTCTCTGGTCGCTGCGACGTTCAACCAGATCATGACGGTCAATCCCGGCACCTTCGTGTTCGAAGCGCTCGGCCCCGGCCCGCTGCCGACCGTCACGCCGGTCATCGACGAGTTCAACGGCGGCACCCGCATCCGCTTCACCTTCACCGGCGCGGTCGATTCGGCGTTCTCCCTGATGGACGGCAAATACCGCCTCACGCTGGTCGGGGCGAACATCCTCGACCCTCTCAGCCAACCCTTCGACGGCAATGGCGACGGCACGCCCGCTGGCGATCTCGTCTTCAATTTCCACCGCCTCTTCGGCGATTTCGACGGCAATCTCACGGTGGACGGCACCGACTTCGCCGCATTCGGCGCGACGTTCGGCGGCTCCAACGGCGGACTCACCTACGATCCCGCCTTCGATTACGACGGTAACGGCACCATCGACGGCGCCGACCTCGGTGATTTCGGCAACCGATTCGGGCGCACGCTCTGACCGGAACGCTTTCGTGTTATGATTTGCATGCTTCCTTGCTTGAAGCGCAGCCTGACGATCCCGCAAAGGCGTTTCAACCGAGGCGTTGGCAAAGGGCTGTCTGCGACCTGATCGACCGAAAACGGTGTCGCCTCCGTGGCCAGCAACCGCAGGAGCCTTTTCCCTTGTGTGCAAGTATTTGCTTGCAATAGCTGCGAGGGAAGGGTATTCTCAAAAGCGCTCATCCGTCGGAGGCATCTCATGCTGCGGCGCGCCCCTCTTCAGTCTTGGCCCCTCGAAGACCGACTTGTTCCCGCCCGCTTCACCAGCGTACTCGTCGACGCCAACCCCGGCTCGGTGAGCTCCTCACCGGAGGACTTCACCGAAGTTAACGGCATTGTCTATTTCACGGCCACGAGCACCGGCCAGGGATTCGAGCTCTGGCGAACCGATGGTACCACGAGCGGCACGTTCACCGTGAAGGATCTGCAACCGGGCAATGGCTCATCGCTCCCGTCAGATCTCGTCAATGTCAATGGTACTCTCTATTTCCACGCGATAACTACTGCGAATGGCCGGGAGCTTTGGAAAAGCGACGGCACCAGCACTGGTACGGTCATCGTGAAGGAGATCAACCCCGGCTCG
>CAZNSL010000640.1:0-4064 GCA_964574975.1 uncultured Alcaligenaceae bacterium
GACGCCAACAAGGCGTTCTCGCACTTCGCGTGGTGAGCCGCTAAGATACTAACCACAGAGTCACAGAGGACACAGAGAAAGACACGGAGGAAGAAATCAGTTCTTCCTCCGAGTCTTTCTCTGTGTCCTCTGTGACTCTGTGGTTAGTTCTTTTGAGGTCTTCGACATGGCCGCCGTGAAATCGACATACGACATTACCAAGGTGCGCAATCTCGGCGTCATCGCCCACATCGACGCCGGAAAGACGACGACGACCGACCACATCCTCTATTACGCGGGCGCGAAGCACAAACTCGGCGAGGTCGACAAGGGCACGACCACGACCGACTACGACGAGGAGGAGCAAGAGCGCGGCATCACCATCTATTCCGCGTGCATTCCCTTCCAGTGGCGCGATATCACCTTCAACCTCATCGACACTCCCGGCCACGTCGATTTCACCGCCGAGGTCGAGCGAAGCCTGCGAGTACTCGACGGGGCGGTGGTCGTCTTCGATGCCCAGAAGGGTGTCGAGGCCCAGTCGGAGACGGTTTGGCGGCAGGCCGACAAGTACGACGTGCCCCGCATCGTGTTCGTCAACAAAATGGATGTGGTCGGGGCCAACTTCGCAAACGTCGTCGCCGAAGTGGCGGAACGGCTCGAAGGGCAACCCGTACCGATCACGGTCCCGATCGGAGCCGGGTCGATCAAGGATAGTGACGCACCTTTTGCCGGCGTCGTCGACGTGATCGCTCAGGAGGCGCTGTATTTCGACAAAGCCGACAACGGCAAGTCGATTCGCCGCGAGCCAATCCCAGCCAATATGGTAGCCGAGGTCGCATCGTACCGCGAGAAACTCTTCGACGTACTCACACAGAACGACGACACCGACCTCATCACCGCGGCCATTCTCGAAGGAAAGGACATCGAGCCAACCGCGGTCAAAAAACTCCTGCGGCTGCAGACGCTCAAGCGGCAGGTGCAGCCGGTCCTGTGCGGATCCGGCCGCGAGCATGCCGGCATCCAACCGCTGCTCGACGCGGTGTGCGACTATTTGCCGAGCCCACTCGACCGGCCGCCGGTCACTGGCACCAACCCGAAGAAGCCGGACAAGCGCGAGACGCGCAAGCCCGATCCGAAGGAGCCATTTTGCGGCCTGGTCTTCAAGATCGTCGCCCACCCCAACGGCGAGCGATTCTTCGTTCGCGTGTACTCGGGCACGCTCAAGCCGCAGACGCGGCCGTACAACCCCGGCAAGGACGCGAAGGAACTAACCGGCAAGCTCTACCACATCCACGCCGACCCGCTCAAGGGGCTGGAAGAGGTCGAGTCGGCCCCGGCCGGCGACATCGTTGCGCTCATCGGCTTGAAAGACTCCGCCACCGGCGACACGCTTTGCGATGCGGCCAACCCGATCGTACTGGAGTCGATCCGCTTCGCCGACACAGTGGTGAGCCAGTCGATCGAGCCGGAGTCGTCGGCCGATAAGGACAAACTTGCTGCGTCGCTGCAACTGCTCCAGCGCGAGGACCCAACATTTCGCGTCCGGCTCGATAAGGATACCGGACAGACGCTCATGAGTGGCATGGGGATGCTGCACCTAGAGGTCAAGCGGCACCGCATGGAACGCGACTTCCGCCTCAAGATCCGCGTCGGCCGGCCGCGCGTCAGCTACCGCGAAACTGTGCGCGACCCCAAACGCTCGGAAGGCGTGTTCGACCGGCAGATCGGCGGAGCGCAGGTGCGGGCGAGCGTCGCCTTAACCGTGGCCCCGGCGAGCGGGGTGACGAAGATTCCGGTGGCGTTCGACTTCGACGCGTCCGCCCTGTCACCGTTGACGATGCAAGCGGTGGAGCAGGGCGTCCGTGGCTCGCTCGAATCGGGCCAACTCGGTTATCCCATCATTGATGTCGGCGTGACGGTTCATGCCGTCACCGACAGCCCAGAGGCCCCACCGACCGTGAACGAGACGGCGCTACAGGCGGCCGCGGCCGACGCTGTGAACAAGGCCATGCGCGACAACATTCGGCTCATGGAGCCAATCATGGATGTCGAGGTTGCAACACCGGAAGAATCGCTCGGACCGGTGACGGCCGATCTGAACGCCCGGCGCGCGGAGATTCAAGTATCGAGTCCGCGCGGCAAGTGGTGGGTCGTCGAGGCACGGGCACCTCTTGCGAAGATGTTCGATTACGCCGATAAACTGCGGAGTTTGAGCCAAGGCCGGGCCAGTTCGACGATGGAGCCTTACGCCTACGCGCCGGCCCCGGACGATGTGCTACGGGCAATTCTCAACGGCGAAGTGTTTTGAGCCCGACGCGTCAGCGAGGGATGAGCTTTCATCCATCGCTGACGCGTCGGGCTCATCGTATCTGCGTTATTCGCCGTACGCCTTGTAGCCGAGCGTCTTCACGGGCTTCGCCTTCGGCTTCGGGGCCGAGATGCGGTAGGCCGCCGTGATCGTGACGTTTTCGTTCGATTCCTCAGTCGCCGGCGGAGTCGCCGGGACGGCCGGCGTACCCTTCGGCATCGGCACCGGGTTGGCCGGGCCACCATCGTAGTGGTAGCCGTCGGCCGGTGGGATCGCCTTCGGAGCGGGCAGCGTCGGAGCCGGCTGTTGGTAGTTGGTGGCCGGTGGAGCGACCTCGCACCACGGCTTGCCGACGGTGACGCCGACGTGCGGCAGGGCCAATGTTACGGTTGCCGACGAACCGCTATCGCTAATCCAGCGGCGGTAGCCGTATCCGTGGCCGTATCCGCCATAGCCATAGCCGTAGTACGGACGGTAGTAGTTGTAGTAGCCGCCGTAGTACGGACGGTAGTAGTTGTAATAGCCGCCGTAGCCGTAGTTTCGGTAGCCGTAGCCGCCGTAGCCGTAGTTTCGGTAGCCGTAGCCGCCGTAGCCGTAGTTACGATAGCCGCCGTAACCGCCGCCGTAGTAACGACGCCAAACTTGTTCGACGTCCGCTCGATCGTTCGCGTCGAGCTTGAGTGTCTTGTTGACGATGGCCGGCTCAACGGTGACGTTGTCGCCGCGGCCGAGTTTGAGCGTGACTTCGTCGGCTTTTGTAGCCGAACCAGTTCCGAGCAGCGTCCCGACCGCGATTGCGGCGGACGCCAGACGTAGAGCCTTCATGAGCCAAACCTCCGACACGTTGGTGACTTAACCCTCGGTGCGAAGCTTCCTTGCGATGGCTCTCGTCCGCTGGCTCGCCATCGCTTGGTATTCTAAGAAGCTCCTCCCTACACAGTCAAACGCATTTCGTCGACCGACCTTGCCAACTTTTTCCCCATACGGCATAGTCGCGGGGCCGGGATCGGAATTTGATCGAGGTCATACGCTATGCGTTTCGTGCGCTGCCTCACGCCTGTGGTCTTACTCGCCGCCGGCTGCGCTCGCAGCGACACGGACGCCCTCGGTCGCATCGGCGAGTTGCTCGTGCAGAAGGCCAAGGCACTGCCGCAGGCTGGGCCTAACGGTCGGGTCGTCGCGCTACCAGGCGATGCCACTGGCGACCTGACCCGACTCGTCGAAACCCGACTTCGGGCCGACCCCGGCCTCGCGGAGTTGGCGATCCGGGTTGAACCGGCCAACGGCCGGGTGCGGCTTACAGGCCGCGTCGTCGACGAGGGACAACGCGATCGCGTGCTGCACGTGGCCGAGTCCGTCGCCGGCGCGGGCAAGGTCGTTGATGCACTGGACCGTTGACGGGACCGTGCCGCAGGACTAGGTTGGCGGACGCCAGCCCGTTTCCTTCCCGCGGACACTTCCCATGACGCGATTCGCCGTCGTTTGGACGCTCCTCGCAGCCAACGTATTCGCCGCCGACCCGACGCGCATACTGCCGCCAGGCGAACGGCCAGCCGATCGGCGACTGACCGACAAGCCGCGCGACCTGAACGGTTACTTCCCATTCGACCCACCAGTAACGCGAGAAGCCTGGGAGGCACGCCGCAAGCAACTCCGCGAACACATCCTCGTCGCGCTTGGCCTGTGGCCGCTCCCGGATCGCGGCAAGGTCAACGCGACCGTCCACGGCAAGATCGAGCGCGACGGGTACACGGTCGAGAAGGTCTTCTTCGCT
>CAZNSL010000641.1:0-4040 GCA_964574975.1 uncultured Alcaligenaceae bacterium
ACGTGGACGGACAGGCTAGCGCCGTTCCACCGGCGGCGTGAATCCGCGGATCGCCGCAATCACCTCGGCAGGCGCGCTCAGGTGGGGGAAATGGCCCGTGGCCCCGATCACCTGCAGCTCGCTGCCCGGGATGCTGCGGTGCATGTAGTCCGCCACGGCGAGCGGCACGATGGCGTCCTCGCGCGCGTGCACCAGCAGCGTCGGATGCCGCACCGCCGGGAGCCGTTCGCGGTAGTCCGACTGCAGGATCGAGCACAGCACCGTGAGCGCCTTGTCCGGCGGGATGCCCTTCAGCGCCTCGGCGAAGTGCTCGGCGAGTTGCGGACGGTCGCTGTTCGACATGGCCAGGGGCGCGAACCGCTCGGCCCACTCGTGGTAGTTGCTGGTGACCGCGCGGTAGATGTCCTGGATCGCCTCGCGGGTGAACCCGCCGGGATAGCCCCGGTCCTCGAGGTAGCGCGGCGACGCCCCGACCAGCACCAGCCGCGAGGCGATGTCGGGCCGCAGCGCCGCGGCGAGCAGCACGATCATGCCGCCGGCGGAGTGGCCGACCAGGGTCGCCCGGCGGACCTGGAGCGCGTCGCACACCTCGACGAGATCCGAGGCGTACCGGTCGAGATTCAGGTAGCGATGCTGGGTGAAGGCGGAGGGTGGCGTCGCGCCCGCACCGACGTTGTCGAGCAGCACGATGCGGAAGTCGTTCTCGAACGCAGGCACCACCGACCGCCATGAGCGCTGGTCGGTACCAAAGCCGTGGACGAAGACCAGGGTCTGCGACGCATCCTCACGGCCGGTGACCGTCACGGCATTGCGCGCCAGGATTTCCGATGAACTCGTGACCACGATTCCTCGGGACGGCCGCATCACGCCGATGCCGCTCCAGGCCGTCACAGCCGGACAATTCGGACATCCACGCCGTTGCGTCAATGCCGGATGACGGAAACGGTCTTGCGCCGACGGAGCGGTCGGCCGACCGGCTGTCGACGGCGTCTTGCATGCCGATGTCGTCCATGCCACCCGGAGCCGGGTGGACGTGATCGCTCACGTCCTTCGGCGCCTCCGCGATCATCGCCTCGCTCGTCCGCGCATCAGCGAGCGGCCTGGCTCGAGGGCGCGGTCTTCGTCGGCTTGCCGCCGAGTTGCGCAACATAGTTCGATAGCCGGGGGTGGTCGATGCGAGCGACGGCTGTCGCCACCGCTTGCCTCACGCAAACGGGGTAGGTCGGCTTCGTCTCCTGCTGATCGGATGCCTGCTGGTCGCAGACCCGCCGGGCGGCGCCCTTGATGCGCGAATAGAGCCTGGCAACTCCAGCCTCGCGGTCGAGGTCGAGGTCCGCGAACTGGACCGTGACCGTGTAGGCGTCGTCAGTCGGGGCGGCGGCCCGCGCGTCGAGCGTCGTGAGCGCGAGGATCGAGGCGACGAAGGCGGTGGCGACTGTCATGTCATTCTCCTTGTAGCGTGGTGGGTGTCGGTGGCCGTTGGCGCGCGTGGCGCAACCGGCGTGCGACAACGTTCCCTGCAGCGGACTCGCCGAACCATGCTTCCGGGCTGTAGCTGCGCTAAATTGTTTCTGACCTCGATCTGTACCCGCCCAAGTCGTTGACAAAGATGGACAAAGTGGAAAGCGCCCCGAAGACGAAGACCTCCCGGGTGATCTCGTTCGAGGGCTGGGTGCTCTACGCGGACACCGGAGAGCTGGTCAGGGACGGCCGCAGGATGCGGCTACAGCAGCAACCGCAGCTGGTGCTCGAAGAGTTGCTCTCGCGTCCGGGGGAACTCGTCACACGCGAGCAGCTGATTGCCCGGCTGTGGCCGAAGGGCGTGGTCGACTTCGACACCGGGCTCAACACTGCGGTGCGCAAGCTGCGCGTGGCGCTGGGCGACGTCGGCGAGGTGCCGCGTTTCATCGAAACCATCCCGCGAAAGGGGTACCGATTCCTCGGGACGATAGATCCGCCGGCCGATGGCGTTGCGCCGACCGTGCCCGTGGTGCCGGCTGGGGAAACGGAGGCGCCGGCCGCGGTGGCTCCCGCGGCAGCATCCGCAGAGAGCCCGCGAACAGTCCGGTCGCGGCGCGGGGCGACGATCGCAGCCGCCTTCCTGCTCTCGCTGGCTGCCGCAACCGCAACCTGGTGGGCACAGCGGCCAACGCAATCCGCAGGCCATGGCATGACCGTGCGCCTGTCGGGCTTTCAGCTCCTGTCCCCGGACTTGCCTGCAGCGCTTCGCGAGGCCGTCGACGCGGAGATCACCGCGGCATTCAGCATCGACGGCGTCGTGGGCGTTTCGAGTGAATCTGCCCCCACGCCGGGCACCGCGCCCGCCTACATCTTGGGCGGGACGATCCAGCGGGACGGGGACACGATCCGTGTCATCACTCGCATGGTCAATGAGCGCTCCGGCGAAACCGTGTGGTCCAACACCGCCAACTACGACGGGAACGAAGCGTCGAGGGTCCCGCGGCACATCGCCGTCGATGCCGGCAACGTCGTGCGCTGCGGATTGTTCGGCGCGTCCACCTATCACAAGGCGCTGCCCGACGCCGTCCTCCGCGACTACATGCAATTTTGTGAGGGGCATTGGGACCCCAACCTTCGGGACGGACGTAGGGCCCTGGTTCCCGCGCAGCGAGTCGTCGCCGCCGTCCCGGATTTTTCCTGGGGGTGGGCGGCGGTTGCCGGGGCGTACTGGAAAGTCGCGATGAACGCGAACAGCAGCCGGATCCTGGAAGAGGCTCGCGCCAGTGGCCGTGAGGCAGCGGACCGGGCGATCGCGATCGACGGCAAGAACAGTGAGGCCCTGTTCATCAAGTCCATGCTGTTCGATCCGCACGAGTGGATCGTTCGGGAAGATCTGTTCAAGCGCGCCATCGGCGCCCAGCGGCTGGACTGCGGATGCGAGTACCACCAGTACGGCTGGATGCTGCTCAACGTGGGACGGACCGACGAAGCGGTCGAGCACTTGCACAAAGCCAACAACATGCTGGCCCTCTATGTCTATACGCCGCTGTATCTGGCGCAAGCGCTGGTCGTCGCGGGAAAGCCGGACCAGGCGAAAACCCATTTCGATGCGGCGATCGACCTCGCACCGAATGCCGCCTTCGCGAAACGGCTCGCGAGCAACAAGGCAACGCAGACTGGCGACATCAACCTGCTGGTCGACCCGACATTGCCGTTGCCCGACGAACTGCGCGCGGCCCTGCTGGAGGGGCATCGCGCACGCGCGACGCGTGATACCGGAGCCCGTGCGCACGCCGTCGAGACCCTGCTGGCGCTGAAGGAAGACCAGCAGACGGAAGCTGTCGCGAGGTTGCTCGCCGATCTCGGTGCGACTCGCGAAGCCTTCCAGGTCGCGGCCCGGATTGCGACGACGAGGGAGTTCCCGGGCCCGACGATCTTCTGGAATCCAAGCATGCGTGGAACACTGGCGGATCCCGGCTTCCCGGCGCTGGCCAGCCAACTTGGCCTCGTGAAGTACTGGACGACGACGCGTACCAGGCCCGACGTTTGTAGCGTAGAAGCACCGCCGCCGTTCTGCCGGATGCTTTGACGGCCCGGCGGCGCCAGCTGCTGCGCGACGGGCCGCGAACGGCCCTTCGTCTAGGGCAGCGGGGTCGCAGTCGCCGTCACACCCGAGCGCGTGATGGCGAACGCGATGCGCATCGATCGCGGCTGATCGGTCTGTGCCGGAGCAAAGGCCCACTTACTCGCGGCGTCGAGACAGCGCCGCTCGAAATAGCGGCTCGGCCCGGGCTCATCCGACGTCACCGCGACGACCGCGCCTGACCGGTCGACCTCCACGCGCAGTACCACCCGAATCGTGCCGCGCACGGTGTCGAGCGCGCTTTTCGCGACCGCGGGCATCACTTCGACGGTCGCGATGCCCCCCGACGCGGCGGGAGGCGCGGACTTCGCCTCGACCTGGACCGGCGCCGTCGCGACCGCGGGAGGTACGGGCTTCGGTGCGACCGGGGCAGGCGCGGCTGCGCCGGCGGGCGACGCCGGCTCGACGCGGGAAGGCGTCAATGGCTCCGCCTTCT
>CAZNSL010000642.1:0-4033 GCA_964574975.1 uncultured Alcaligenaceae bacterium
ACTGTCCGCGATACTTGATGCGATCGTATTGCGGCTTGTCGCTGAAACCAGTCGGGATGATGAAGCTCTCGTCGACGACGAAATCGTCGATGCCGGAGTCGCGCTCTCCCTTCAAGTACTCCGTGCCCCATACCCCTCCCTCGGGCTTGGTGCGGAGGTTCGAGAGGTTGGGGGTGCGCTCTCGGTACACGATCCCGCCCGCATTCCACAGCGTGAGCAGCGGTTCGTCGCCGGCGCTGACTCCGCCATCGCGCTCGAGAAGAACCAGCCCGCCTCGGATCGTCAGGACGTCGTCGGCGGCGTCGGGGCCCCTCTTGAGCTTGAGGGTGGTGCTCGTCGGTTTACTGCGCTGTGAGTGGTCGCTGCGGTTGGCGGGCGTCAGAGTGAACTCGGCGCGACAGAACGGCGCGTCGATGCGGAGCACGCGCTGATTGCCCGTGTCACCGATGTAGATCCGATCGGTGGAGTACGACGACTCGATCGCGATGCTGGCCGGGGAGCAGAGCGAGGTCGCCGACACCCCACCAGCATCGCAGGACGAGCCGGAGAAGTTCGGCTGACCCAGCACTCGATCGGCGGTCGTGTCCCCCGCCAGCGGGACGTCGAACTCGACGACTCGGTGGTTCCCGGTGTCGGCTACGAAGAGGTTTCCTCCCGGGTCCATGGCCAGTCCCGTGGGGCTCGACAGGCCGTTGGCGCCGGTGGCGGCCGTTGCGCTGGCAAAGCTTCCTCCCTGTCCGAAAACGCGATCCGCGATCGTATCCCCGAAGGCTGCATCGAGGTACACCAGCACACGATTGTTTCCCCGATCGGCGACCAGCATGACGTCGTCGTCGGTTACGAGGACGCCGCTGGGATCGCAGAGCGACGCTGCGCTCGTTCCGCCCGAGTTGCACGCGGTGCCGGCCATGGAGGTTTGGCCGAAGACGCGCTCGAACGTGGAGTCGGCGAGCGGATTCTGGTTTTGCACCACGCGGTGATTGCCGCTGTCGGCGATGTAGAGCTGCGACTGGGAGTCGAGCGCGATTCCCTGCGGATTGCACAAGCCGGTATTGCCGGCGCCGCAGCCACTGCTGGAAAAGTCCGGCTGGCCGTGGACTGCCGTAGCGGTGGTCCGCGCGTCGAAGCGATGGGCGACGTAGTCGTAGGTGAACCAGGGCGCCGCATAGACCAGCACGCGGTTGTTGCCGCTGTCGGCCACCCAGAGATGTCCCGCCTGGTCCACGGTCGCCGCCGATGGCTGGCACAGCGTCGCAGCGGAGATCCCGCCGGTGTTGCAGCCGGTGCTGGCGATGTCCGGCTGACCGATGATCGCCTGCGGCTGGTCTGGGTAACTCGCGTACGACGCATAGATCAGCAGGCGGCTGGCGGCGCGGTCGAGGACGACGACCTCCGAGCCATGGCCCGTCGCGACGACCGGGTCGGCGACTGGCAAGACGGGCTTGCGGATGTCCGTCATCGTCGTATGGCCGAGCACCAGGTCGGCGGCCGTGTCGCTCGACGCCGGCGCATCGTAGCGCAGAACCCGGTGGTTGAGACCATCGGCAACGTAGAGCCGACCGGCGGTGTCGGTGTCGAGGGCGGCGGCCTCGTAGTAGGTGCCACCGAGAGTCAGGAGCACGACCCTGCGAAGGCAGAGGGTCGAGGCACTGGGGCCGCCCGAGTTGCAAGCGTCGTGGAAGAGGTCCGAGCTGCCACCGAATCCGGCTTGACCGAAAACGCGAGCCGCCTGGGAGATCGAGGCTGGCGAGTCGAACTCGAGCACGCGGCTGTTGCCGGCGTCGGCGACGAAGAGTCTCCCGGCTGCGTCCGTGGCCACCGCGATCGGTCCGCACGTCGAGGAGGCGTTCTCGCCGAATTCGTTGCACTGCTGGGTTCCCAGAGTGCGATCGACGGCGTTGTTGCCGGTGAGCGGGTCGAGGAACCCGTAGACGAATCCGCCAGCCGCGGCCCACAGCGTCCCCGCTGGGTCGACTGCCACGGAACTCGGCGAGGAGATCGTCGTACAGTTGCGACCCGTGAACGAAGACTGCCCGAAGACACGATCGCCGGTGGTATCCGTCGAACTGGGGTCGTCGTATTCGAGGACCCGACAATGGCCGAAATCCGCCACGTATACGTTGCCCGCGCCGTCGGTCGCGACGCCACGCGGGAGGAACAGGTTGCTCGCCGAGGGCATGGTGCCGTTGCAGGTGTTGGTTGTCCCGTTGGGTTGCCCGATCACCTGATCGGCGACCTGGTCGGTGCCGAACGGATCGTCGAACGCGAGCACGCGACAATTGTCGGTGTCGGCGACGTACAGACGGCCCGACGGGCTCACCGCCAGGTTGGCCGGCGAGCACAAGCTCGACGGCGACGCGCTACCGGTGAATCCGCCGGACCAGCTCTGGCGGTTGCAACCCGTGGAGACGAAATCAGCTTGACCGATGACGATGTCGGCCGGTGCTCCGCTGGCCATCGCGTCGACATCCGACCAGCCGAGCACGCGATGGTACTCGCTGTCGGCGACGTAGGCACGGTTCGGGCTGGTGCTGCGATCGATGGCGATACCCTTGGGGGTCGCGAAAGTGGCCGCGGAGAGCGCGAGGCCCGTGGCACTGTCGAAGCTGGATTGACCGATCACGGCATCCGCTGCGAAGTCGGCCCATTCCGCGTGCGCGAGGTTTGCGACGACGAGGCTTCCCAAGGCGAGAGGGAAGGCGAGGAGCGCGCGTGCGAGCTTCCGGATCATGGCGGCCTCCGTGGGGACTTGCGGGCTGTGGACCGGCACGAGGGCCGCGCTGCAGCGGAACCCCGCTTCGCCGCGGCCCGTGCGGGAAGCGGCTGGCCCGTAACCTAGGTCATGTCGGAGTCGATGGTCAATGGCTCGACGGCTGCGGGGCGCGATCTCGGCGGTGCGGACCGCTCGGGCGGCGGCGAACACCCGACCAGGCATTCGGTTTCGATCGGGGGGTCGGGGGCGCAGCGGAAATCCGGCGCGGCCCGGTCCCGGGTGGTGCGGGATGCACCGTCGCCGGCAGCGGTCTATCCGTGTGATCATGCAGCCTGCGACGACGACCCCCACGGGACCATCCATGCGAGCCATGGTCTATCGCGCTTACGGCGGGCCAGGCGGGCTCGCGCTGGAGACCATGCCCCGACCAGTACCTGGCCCGAAGCAGATCTTGATCCGCGTCGTCGCCAGCGCGGTCAATCCAGTGGACTGGAAGATCGCGAGCGGCGCGATCCGGCTGTACATGCCGGCCAAGTTCCCCTGCGTCCCGGGCTTCGATCTCGCCGGCGAAGTCGCCCAGCAGGGTCATGCGGTGAAGAGTTTCCCGCCCGGCACCCGGGTGCACGAGCGCTGCGCGACTCCGGGTGCCAGTGCCGAGTACGCCCTCGCCGACGCCGCCTAGACGGGGCGCATCCCTGACGAGATGTCGTGGGAGCAGGCGGCGGCGTTGCCGCTCGCCGGGATGACGGCTCTCCAGGGCCTGCGCGACCGAGGCGGCCTGCCGCTCGCCGGGGCCACGCAGCGTGTGCTCGTGATTGGCGCCTCGGGCGGGGTGGGGCACTTCGCGGTGCAGATCGCGGTGGCGGCGGGCGCGCACGTGACTGGCGTCTGCAGCGCGCGCAACGCGGCGCTGGTCTCGGGGCTCGGCGCCCACGTCGTACTCGACTATGCGCAACCCGATCCGTTCCAGGGGGTCGAACCCTTCGACATCGTATACGACTGCGTAGCGGGCGACCCAGGGCCCTACCTACGCCTGGTCGTCCCGGGCGGCTGTTATGTCTCGTGCATGCCGGGAGTGTGGACGTTCGTCTGCATGCTGCGCAGTCTGTTCATGCGCCGGCGCGTATGGCCCGTGATGCTGCGTGGCAACGCCGCAGATCTCGAGATCCTCGATCGTCTCTTCGAACGGGGAAGCCTGAGGCCGGTTCTGGATAGTCAGTTCGACCTCGAGGAGTTGCCGGCGGCGTGGGCGCGTTCGATGAGTGGCCGGGTGACGGGCAAGGTCGTCGTGCGGGTAGCCAGCCCGTGACGCCGGCCTGC
>CAZNSL010000643.1:0-4022 GCA_964574975.1 uncultured Alcaligenaceae bacterium
AGTACAGTTCCGTTTCGCGCGACTCGATGGACACGATGTCGCCCTTCCGCAAGCCGGTGTCCTCTGGCTTGAACGGCAGGGTATCGTCTGGTCGCATGCGCAGTGGGATGACGACCTGCGAAGTGGCGCGGGAGATTTCCCCGACGTTCTTGTTGACGATGTCAGTGCCTAGCTGAGAGCCGCGTTGGATGACGACGGTGTTGCTGGCATCCAGGCCGGGCAAGCCGCCGGTGCGGGCCAACGCCGTCAGCACGTCGTTCTCTCCGGCAGGCAGTTCCAGCGTGTAGCCAGTGCCGCGGCGCGAGGCGACCGTTTGGCCAGACCCGCTGACGATGAAGCCGCCGCTGTCCTGGCGGACAACGGTTACTGTATAGGTGCGCTTCCGGGCAAGCGTGACGATGGTGCGGTCCTTGCCCTTCACCAAGATGCCTTGCGTGGTATAGGCATCGCGGATCAGCTTTTGAACCTCCACCAGGCTCTTGCCGGTGACCGGGATCGGGTCGATTAGCGGCAAGATCAGGGTGCCGTCCTCCTGAACGGGGATCGGGAAGCCGATCGCCGGCGGCAGACTCTGATCGAGGCTGTTGGGGTCTCGCGGGATGATCGGAGGAATCTGCGACTTGTCGCCCAGCGCACCCTCGATGTAGATACCCAGGACATCGCCCTTGTCGAGCAGGTAGGCATCTGGCTGCTTCTGCCGCAGCAGAGTGAGCGGGATGGTCTTCTCCTCCTCGCGCGGCCTGCCGAAGACCTCGGGCGGCAAGCGGTGGACCGGGATCGATTCGGCGGTCGTCGGGTTTGATAGCGACGCACACCCGCCGGCGAGGGCAACAGCGAACGTCGCACCAAGCCGAGCCAGCCGCCCCAGAAGTCCTACGCGCGATCCGTCCATGATCGGTCTCCTCGCCCGTCCCGTCGTGAGGTCGAATCCGAACTCGTCCCCGATGGCCCACACATCCACGGATCGGTCAGAACGGGTGTTCCGCCGGCTTCGTGGTCGGCGGCACCGCCATAGGCGGCACGACCGGAGGAGTGGGCACGGGGTTCGCCGAGGCGGCCGGCGGCACGCCGGGCTGAACGTTGGGTGTTGCGGCCGGTGGTGTGGCCGCCGGTGGCGTTGTCGCCGGCGGTGTGGCGTCCGGGCCAGGCAGCGTGCGTGGGGCCGGCAGTGTTCCGGCGTCGGGGCCGGTGGAGCCGGAGTTCCCGGGTCCACCGCCGAGTGGCGGTTCGCCGCCCTGCCCACCCGGGATGCTCGCCGTGGGCCGGTAGTCCGCTTTCATCGCATCGTCAGGTCCGAATCGCGGCGCGTCGATGACGGGCAGCACGTTGAGTTGCCGCAGTCCGCTGGCTTGCGCCGTGGTCGCCCCGTGACGGAAGCCGGCGAACCAATCCTCCATCGCCTGGTAACCCTGCGGCGTCATGTACTGCTTGCGCTGGTAGCGCGACGGCGGCACCGGCGGTACGATTGGCTTTTCGCCGCATCCGCCGGACAGACAACCACCGTAGGTCAGGTAGTCGGTAAAGCCATCGACGAATCCGCTCCGGTAGTCGTCGCTGAAATCGCAGCCGTACTGGGAGACCATGACCGCGAAGGCCTCGCCGCCAATGGCGCGGTTGCGGTTGCGGATCTGGAATTCGTCGCAGGCGAGGATCGGTTCGTGGACGATGTTGCGGCGAATGGACTCGGTGAACGAACAGCCCTGGCCGACGATCGCTAGCCCAAAGACCGCCGGCGTTAGCAGCATCCGCATGAGCGTCGCCCCTCCAACCCTCAGTCCCGGCGGCGGGTCCGCGGACGGCCCGCCGCGCCGACTTCCCCCGGCCCTATCTCATCGGCCGTGCGAAGTTGAGGGATTCACCTTTTCTGCCGACCTTGCGGGCGCGCCGACGACTTTTTCCGAAAAGTGGGAGGGTTTCGTTCAAGTTGGCAGTCGGCGTGGGACTGGCGATCGACGGTCGGCCCGGCAGGCTGGCGACAGTGCGGTCCGGTTCGTTCCCCAGATTGTCGGATCCAATGGGGTGGAACTCGTTCCACGCCGCGTTCCACGCCGACCCATCGTACGAGGCATCGAATCAATATAGTGACGGTGTCTGGTACTCCCGTGGAGAGGTACAGTGTTCGCACTTCTAACGCTTGCCCTGTTGCCGGGCCAGTACGTCGATGACCCCGCCTTCCCACGGGCGCGGCAGACGGCGGCCATTGAGGCGACCGTTCGGATCGCGCACCCGGCGACAAAAGGTGAAGGCAGCGGCGTCGTCGTGCTATACGAAGCCGGCGTTGCCTACATCCTGACGGCCGCCCACTGTGTGCCTCCGACGGGCCCGAACAGCGACGCCGTGGATCTCTTCTTCTTCACCGCCGACTCGTGGCCGAAGCCGGCGCGGCGCGTTGAGGGCGCGACTGTACGGGAGCGGATGGCGAACGAAGACCTTGCCATCGTCAGCGTGACCCTGCCATCCGCTCCGGCGCTACTGCGGCTGCCACCTTCGTTCAAGTTAGAGGACGATCCGCGTGGCCCGTTCCCAGCGATGGAGGTCGGTTGCGAGACCAACGGCGCGCCGGCGGTCGTCGTGGATCGCGTCCTCGGCCGGCGGATCGTCAAAAAACCCGACGGCACAAAGGGAATGTACTGGGAGACGGAGAAGCCGTCGCACATCGGCCGTTCCGGCGGGCCGTTGGTCGACAAAGGCGGCCAGGTCATCGGTATCTGCAGCGGCACGCAGGGCAACAAGGGCTACTACACACACGCTCGCGATATTCTCCGCGCGCTCGAACAGAAGGGCCACAACTTCCTGTTTTTACCGCCCGGCGGCACGGGAAAACGCGAGGCTCCGAAGAATCCATAAACCTTCGGAAAAAAAGCTGGGCACAGGCTTGCTTTTGCTGTAGGTTAAGGACACAATGCGTGGGATTTGAGTTCCGTCCTCATGGACAACCATCCCGCATCATCCGCAGAGGAGCGACCCATGACCGACCTGAACACCTCCCGGATCGGTGGCTCAACCCGCCGGCTGACATGGACGTTACTGGCCGCCGTGCCGGTGCTCGGCATCGCGGTCCTTGGCTCGAACGCGATTTCCTCGTTCTCGGCCGGCCCATCGCCGACCATCCCCAGCGGCTTGCTCGTCGGCGAAACCCGCGAGTTCGCCAAGCGCGGTGACGATGTCACTGCCCTGACGGCCCGCGAGCAGCCCAAGAACGTGGACCAGTTCCTGAACGACTGGCAGAATACCGTCCGCCGACGTGCTTCGCCGCGCCGCTAACGTCGTTGTCGCTTCGCCCCACGCCAACCGCCCGCCTTCCCGCAGTGAACCGCGAACGCCACCGCCCTCTATCCCGTCCGCAGGTCGTCGAGACCTTACGGTACGGGATGGAGGGCGTTATCCTGTTGCTGGTGGCTGGCCTCCCGTGGGCGTTCGGAGGGGTCGATCCCCCTTTTGAACTCGCACTCGCCGCTGGCGTTGCCCTGCTGCTCGTTCTCTGGGCGGCGATCGTTTGTGTCAGCGGCCGATTCAACTGGCTTCGCTGTGCCGTCGCGCCGGCTCTCACCGGTATCGTCCTCCTGGCCGCCTTCCAACTCGTCCCGCTACCGCAGTTCGTGCTGCGCATCGTGTCGCCGGGGACCGCCGACCTGTGGGCGACGATTCTCCCGGCCGAACCGGAAAAGCTATCGGACACCGTGACAGCGCCGGCCGCGCCGACCTTGCGCCCCATTTCGATCTACCCGCACGCCACGCGCGTCGAGCTGTTCCGCTGGCTCGAGATCCTGATCGTCTTCACGGCCGTGCGCAACCAGATCGCCTCCACTGCGTCGATGCGCCGCCTGGCCCTGGTGGTGGTCGTGAACGGTTGCGCGCTGTCGCTGTACGGGCTGTACCAGTTGTTCAATACTCGTTCGACTGGCGCGGCGAGCGTCTATGGCTACGAGACCGTCGGCCGGGTGTTCGGGCCGTTCATCAACCGCAACCATGCAGCGGCGTTCCTGAACGCCGCGATCGCTCGCTTCCTGGCCGAGTGACGC
>CAZNSL010000644.1:0-4017 GCA_964574975.1 uncultured Alcaligenaceae bacterium
TGAGCCCGACGCGCCAGCGAGGAAAACCCCTCCCTCGCTGGCGCGTCGGGCTCAAAACGTCCGGCAACCCGGTGAATTCGATATACCCATGCGCATCCTCCACGTCACGCGCTCGCTCGATCCGGCCGTCGGCGGCTTGCAGGTGTACCCAGTGCGGCTCGCCGCCGCACAGGCCGCGCTCGGTCACGCCGTCACCTTAGCCGCCGAGCGCGACGACATCCCCGCCGACAAGCTGCACCCCGCCTTCGAGGGCGTGCCGGCCGCCGATCGCGTCCGCCGGGCGGAACTGACGCCGTCGGGTCTGTCGGCTCTGTTCGGCCGCGGGGCCGCCTGGGGCGAGTGCCGCGAACTCCTGCGAACCGCCGACGTCTGCCACGTCCACGGCCTGTGGGAGCCGGCCTTGTGGGTGGTGGCGAAGTCGGCGCGGGCGGTGGGGGTGCCGTATCTGGTCGCCGCGCACGGCATGCTCGACCCGTGGGCCTTGTCGCAGAAGCGCTGGAAGAAGCGGCTTGGCCTGGCCCTCGGCTGGCGCGGCATCCTTAACCGGGCGGCCGCGATCCACTGCCTGAACGCCGATGAGGAGCGGTTGATCGCGGACCTGCAACTCACGTCGCCGCCCCAGCGCATCGGCAACGCGATCTTCCTCGACGAAGTTGACCCGCTGCCGCCGACCGACGAGTTCGCGGCCGCCCGACCGGGGCTGACCGGGCACCCCTACATCCTGTTCCTGAGCCGGTTGCACACGAAGAAGGGACTCGACATCCTCGCCGCCGCGTATCGCACCGTGGCCGCCGATGTGCCGCCGGTCCACCTCGTCGTCGCCGGGCCGGACGGCGGGGCGCGGGCCGAGTTCGAGTCGCTCGTCGCCGCGGCCGGGTTGACCGAGCGCGTCCACGTCGTCGGCCGGATCAGCGTGCGCGAGAAGTGGGCGGCCCTGGCCGGGGCGGCGTGCTTCTGCTTGCCGAGCCGGCAGGAGGGATTCAGCTCGGCCATCCTCGAAGCGCTGGCCGCCCGCGTACCAGCGGTAATATCGGATGCTTGCCACTTCCCGGAGGTGGCCGAGGTCGGAGCCGGCGAGGTCGTACCGCTGTCGGCCGACGCCGTTGCCGCCGCCCTGACGCGCGTCCTCAAGTCCGAGGAGCTACGCCGCCGGATGGGCGACGCCGGCCGGCGGCTCGTCGAGGAACGGTTCACCTGGGACACGACGGCACGGCGGTCGGTGGAGGTGTATGAGCGAATCGTCCGCCGCTGACCGCGCCCTCGAAGCCCGGCGCACCAGTTCGTGGACGACCCGGCAGAAGCTCGGTCGCACGCTCTGGTACGCCGTCGAGGCAACGCTGTTCCGCTTCAGCCCGCAGCCCTGTTACCGCTGGCGTAACTGGCTGCTGCGCCGGTTCGGAGCGACCGTCCACCCGACCGCCCGCATCCGACCGAGCGTCACCGTCGAGGTGCCCTGGCACCTGACGATCGGCCCCGACACTATCATCGGCGACTGCGTGATCCTTTACTGCCTGGGCGACGTAACGATTGGGGCAAGGACCGTCGTCAGCCAGTACTCGCACCTGTGCGCCGGAACGCACGACTACACCCGCCGCGACTTCCCGCTAGTGAGGAAGCCGATCGTCCTCGGCGATGACGTGTGGGTGGCGGCCGACGCCTTCATCGGGCCGGGCGTGCGCGTCGGCGACGGCGCGGTGCTGGGTGCGCGGTCGAGCGCCTTCGCCGACCTGCCACCGTGGACGGTGTGCGTCGGTTCCCCGGCAAAGCCGGTCGGCCCACGCGAGTTGAACGATCCCCCCACATGACATCCCCCGCCGCGACCGTGATGGTAACGACGAAGGACCGGGCTACCGAGCTGTTGGCCGCGGTCGAGTCGGCGCTCGCGCAGACTGTGCCCGTCGAGGTGCTGGTCATCGATGACGGCTCGACCGACGGCACGGCCGCGGCAGTCGCCGCCCGCTTTCCGCAGGTGCGGGTGGTCCGGCACACGACATCGGCCGGCTACATCGTTCGCCGCAACGAAGGCGCAGCCCTGGCGTCGGCCCCGGTGGTGGTGTCGCTCGACGATGACGCGATTTTTCCCAGCCGCCACACGGTCGCGCAGACGCTGGCCGAGTTCGACGAGCGACGGGTCGGGGCAGTGGCGATCCCGTTCGTGGACGTGAAGTACTCGCCGGAGGTGCGGCAGGCGGCCCCACCGGGGCCGGGTGTGTTCCTGACCGCTGCCTACATCGGCACGGCCCACGCGCTGCGGCGCGACGTATTCCTGGCTCTGGGCGGCTACCGGCCGTGCCTGTTCCACCAAGGCGAGGAGCGCGACTACTGCGTGCGCATGCTTCAGGCCGGTTACGTGACGCGCCTGGGCCGGGCCGACCCGATCCACCACCACGAGTCGCCGAAGCGCGACACGTCGCGGATGGACCTGTTCGGCCGGCGCAACGACGTCCTGTTCGGCTGGCACAACGTGCCGATGCCGGAGGCGCTATTCCACACCGGGGGCACGGTCGTGAACGGCCTGCGCCACGGCTTCCGGGTCGGCCGGCCGTGGAACATGATGCGCGGCATGGCGATGGGGGTCCGGGCGGTGTCGCCGACGCGGGGCGAGCGCCGTCCGGTGCAGCGCGAGGTGTACCGGCTGTTCCGGCGGCTGTGGAAAGGCGGCCCGACGCCGCTCTCGGCCGTGGCCGGCAAATTGCCGCCGCCGCTGTACGGATAGCGAACGCCCGGCACATCGCCCCGCGGTGACTTCCCGCGGAAGGACCGGGCCACTCACTTCGCCTTGCGGCACTCCTTCAGCGTCAAGATCGCGAAGCCGGTGCCGTAGGGCTGGTGGTAGTTGTACAGCGGATAGTCCCACCAACTGCCGTCCGGTTCCTGGAGCGGCAACAAGAGCCGAGCAAGGTGATCCTGATAGAACGGTTGGTCGGCAGGGGGTAACTGCTTCACGCACAGGCCGGCGTAATAGTGGCCGAAGTAGTAGAAGTAGCCGGCCACCGCGAACGGCGCTTCGTGCGGGATCGGCCGCTTGCGGCCGTTCGACAACCAGCCGTTGCGCACGATCAGGCGGTCGAGCCACGTCGTTAACACGGCGTCGGTCACCTTGTCGTCGCCCCACAGCCGCAGCGCGAGGTTGCACGCCTGCGACCGGCCCAGGCTACCGGCCGGGCGGTTGATGGGATGCAGCGGGTTGTATTTCAGGTACTCGCCGTAGAGGTAGGTGAAGTCGCCCTTGCGCTGCCGCTTCGTCGCCGCGACGGCCCGCTCGACGACCTTCGCCGGCGGCTCCAGGCCCGCGACCTTCGCCTCGTGGAACGCGACTAAAACGGCCGCGTTGACGAAACTCGTCGAGTCCGTCCCCGGCCGCGACGCGCCGGCGCGGAAGTCGTAGTAGCCCCAGCCGCCGTCCACCGATTCGTAGGTGGCGAGGGCGTCGAACTGTTGGCGGATCAGCGCGTCGATTTTGGCCCGACGGGTGGCATCGTTGGGCCGTTCGCGGCGCATGCGGACGAGCGCCTGGATGGCGTAGGCGTGGCCCCAGACGTTGTAGAGTTCCAGCGGTGTCGCCCGTTTGAGCTTGGGCAACCGCTCGATGAGCCAGGATTCGGCCCGGTCGACGGCCGACTTGACGGCGCTGGCGTTGCCGCCCGAGTCGAGCAAGGCGGCGAGGGCGAGCGAGGTCGTCGCCGCCTGGAAGGCGTGGTGCGAGCCCGGCACCGACGCCATGATGTTCAGCCCCTTGGTCTTCTCGGGACCGCCGAACGAACCGTCGGCGTTCTGCTCCTTGAGGAGGAACGCGATACCTCGTTCGATCGCGGCGTCGAGCTCGGCGGCAGTCACCGGTTCGGCCGGCGCGGGCCGTGGCGGCCGGTCGTCGGCGCGGGCAACGGTGGCGAACGTTAACAGCGCGAAAATGGCGCGTCGCATCATATCCTCCGATGAGTCATCCACAGATTTCGCAGATTGCGCCGATTCAAGTCGAATCCATTAAATTGGTTTCGCCTTGAATCGGCGTCATCT
>CAZNSL010000645.1:0-4003 GCA_964574975.1 uncultured Alcaligenaceae bacterium
GTGCCTGCCGGCCGGCGATGGCTCGCGCCCTCGCCGCGCCCGCGGAACGTGGCCGCGGACGGCGGCTAGTTCCGCGGCGAGGGCGAGGGCGCAAGCGCGCTCAGCGATCGACGCGATCGACCCAGGCGTCGTCGCCGGCGAGGAATGCCGCGGTCCAGTCGAGGAAGGCCTGTCCCTGCAGCACGTCGGTGTACACCGTGGGGAGTTCGAGGATGGTGTGCGACGAGCCCTGCGGGAAGTAACGGCGGAATCGCTCGGGCTGCGCTGCCACCACCTGGTCGGTGGTGCCGAGGAGGAGCTGCTGGTACTGCGGCCCCGTCAAGCCCAAGAACGTGCGGATGACCCCGTCTTGGAGCGTCGAGTACATCCCGACGCGCAAGGTCGCGTCACGCTGCAGAGCCCAGTCGATCATCCAGGTATACTGTCCGGTCTCCGTGCACTTCGTGCAGCTGGGCGGGATGACTTCTTCGAACTTCCAGTTCGCGCCGCGATTCTTGACGTCCTCGCTCGCGTCGAGGTTCTGGATGCCGGGTCCGGCATCGTCCAACCAGAGGATGCGTGCGTTCGGGAAGCCGACACGGGCTGCGCCGTAGCCGGAGAACGTTCCATAACCGCCCGCGCTCGATCCGGCGACGACGATCTCCTCGGGATCGCCGAGGTCGCGACGGATCGCGTCGATGGCGGTCGCGAGATTCCAGCGCCCATGGTGGAACGTACGCTTGCCATCATAGTCGACGGTCGCGTCGCCGGTGAAGACCGATGCATCGCAATACGGTACGTAGACGATCGAGTCGTCGCGGAACGGATTGCGCGCGTCGTCCATGTCGATGATCCCCGACCCGAGCGGGAAGTTGGCGAACGACTTGGCGATACCCGCGACGTAGCAGGTGAAGTGGTCCCAACAGGCGCCGCCGCCTTCGAGGTAGAGCAGGACCCGATTCGTGGTGCCCTTGTGGACGTTCACCTGGAACGGCGATCCGTTGAAGCAAGTCGCCTGCTCGCGGGCGGGATCGTAGAAGTATCCGGTCCACGGGCCCTGGGTCTCGGACCGCACGGGTTCCTGAACGCCGAAGTAGTTCGCGACGCCGACGGCCTCGAGTTCCTTGACGGCCTGCGAGGCGCCCGAGCCGCTACCGCCGTCGGAGCTCCCGCAAGCGCTCAGTGCCGCGCCGACGATCGCGAGTGCCGCGAGGGTGAGGCTGACCCGCGATGTCGCGACGAACGTGCGACGGGGGGCGAAGGGTGGGGGGCCGAATTTCTGCATCAGTGCGTTCTCCTTGATGTCGTGCTCTAGTCGAGGGCCGCGCCGATGGTCAACGCACCTCGGCAGCAGCCGCGCGGGCAGTGACGAGGCCAGGGGGAGCGCATGCGTGCGATCGTGGTCGAGGGCAGTGGGAGCGACAGCCGGATGGCTCTGCGGGAGGTCCCTGACCTCGCACCGCCCGGAGCTGGCGAAGTGCGGATCCGTGTCGTCGCGACTGCTGTCAACCGTGCCGATCTCTTGCAGCGTCGTGGCTTCTATCCCCCGCCCCCGGGCGCATCACCGATCCTGGGACTCGAGTGCGCGGGCGTCGTCGATGCCGTCGGCCCTGGAGTTCCCGCCTCCATCGTCACGGGAATGCGGGTCATGGCCCTACTCGCCGGGGGTGGCTACGCAGAGCAGGTGGTGGTGCATCACGGCTCGGTGATGCCTGTGCCGCGGGCGCTCAGCGATGACGAAGCCGGCGGATTCCCCGAGGTCTTCCTCACCGTTTTCAGCAACGTGTTCCAGCTCGGGGCACTACCGCCGGGTGGCACGGTCCTGGTCCATGGCGGTGGCAGCGGCATCGGCACGGCAACCATCGCGATGGCCCGCGAGGCGGGTGCTGCGTGCTACGTCACGGCCGGGACTCCCGAGAAGTGTGCTCGGTGCGTCGAACTCGGTGCGACGGCGGCGATCGACTATCGTCAAGAGGATTTCGCCGGTCGAATCGCGGCGCTCACGGATGGTCGCGGCGTCGACGTGGTGCTCGATTCGATCGGTGGGCCGTACCTCGAGCCCAACCTGCGCAGCCTACGTGTCGGCGGCCGGCTGGTGGTGATCGGCCTTACCGGCGGAGCGAGCGCGGAGATCTCGCTGGGGTCCCTGCTCATCCGCCGGCTCCAGGTGATCGGCTCGACGCTGCGGTCGCGTAGCCTGACAGAGAAGGCGGACCTCGTGAGTTCGTTCCTGGAACGGTTCGGGGCAGCGGTCGAATCCGGGCGCCTGCGGCCGGTCGTCGACTCGGTGCTGCCCCTAGCGGAGGCCGAGCGCGCCCACGCTCGGGTGGCGGCGAGCGCACACGTCGGCAAGGTGGTCCTGCGGGTAGCCTGAGAAGGCGGCGATCCGCGGGTGGCGGTCAGGCGGCCGTCGGCTCCCTTGCCGGCAAAGGTGTCGGCGTCGATGCCGACGCGGCCTGTCGCGCGGACAGCGGCAATCGAACCGAGAAGCAAGAACCCGCCTGCCAGCGGCTGCGAACGGCCAGCGAGCCGCCCATGCGCTCGGTGAGGAGCCGCGCGATCGAGAGGCCGAGGCCGACTCCTTCGCGGCGGGCGTCGCCGAGCTGCTCGAAGCGGTCGAAGACCCTTGCCAGCTTCTCCTCCCGGATCCCGACGCCGGTATCCTCGACCTCGATGAGTGCGGTGGAGTCTCCCTCGCTGCGAACGACGAGCCGGATGCGGCCCCGCTCCGTGTACTTGACGGCGTTGCCGATCAGGTTGTCGAGGATGCGCTGCAGGCGCTGGCGATCGGCGATCACCTCGACGCCCGGTTCGACGTCGAGGAGCAGCTCCACCGGGCGCCCTCTCAGCAGGACGCGGGCTCCTTCCCCCGCGTCGACGACCATGGCACTGACGGAGACCCGTTCGCGAGAGAGCTGCAGAGCGCCGGCTTCGTCCGCCGAACTCACCAGGACGTTCTCCACGAGGCTGGTGAGCTGCCAGAGACTCGCCTGCAAGCGGGTCATCGACTGTGACCGCTCGCTCGGCGTCAGGTCTTCGTCGGCGGTCATCGTCGCGTAGCCGATCGCCACGGCGAGCGGGTTGCGGATGTCGTGGCTCAAGTTCGCGATCAGGTCGTTGCGAGCGCGCAGTGCCTGCTTGCGTTCGCGGTTGGCGCGGCGGAAGCGGAGGCGGTTCTCTGCCTCGCGCCGGGTCTGGTCGTTCTGCATCCAGACTACCCACGCCGACACGGCCGTGGCGACCGTCATCGCGACGGTGACGTCGTATGTGCGGACGTCCGCAATGCCTGCGATCAGCAGCCCGACACGCAGGAACAGCGTCCACGACGCGCCGATGAGGACTTGACGAAACACCGTGGTCGGAAGGAAGGCAGCGACCGACGGCAGTGACAGCGCGGCGAGAAGGAGCGGGAACTCAACCCGATCGGGTGTCACGGCCGCCCCCGGCACGGGATGTAGCCAGTAGAGCCCGGATGCGATCACCAGGCCGACGCCCACCGAGAACGCCGATACCAGATCGAGCACCCGTTGTGGCGATCGTCGGCCGCGCGAGAGGAGCTGGAAGAGGAGACCGAGGCAGAAGGCGGTGGCCGGGAAGCCGACTCCAGGGACCTGGCCCGCCACGACGGCGCGAACCAGCCACCCGAACGGCGTCAGCACGACGACCGTCAAGGATGCTTGCCGGAGCCGCCGAGACAATCCTCCAATCCGGCGCAGCAGCGCGCGCCGTTGCGGGTCGATGCTCATCGAGTGGGTAAGGTCCTGGTGAACGGTTTGGCGTTCAGGCGGGACGGGGCAGGGGATGCCGGGATGAGATCAGGACGCCTGGCAGCGCTCCGAACAAGGCGATGTCGATGGCTAGCATCAGCGTGATGCCGAGTTTGTGCCAGGGCGTGTAGAGATTTCTCTCCAGCCAGTCGTCCGGCGTGCCGTGGCCGTAGCGCTGCAGGGTCTCCTTGTTCCAGGCTTCCTTAACGTAGAGAAACACGCCGCCCCAAAGCACGCAATTGATGCCGTACACCTGC
>CAZNSL010000646.1:0-3998 GCA_964574975.1 uncultured Alcaligenaceae bacterium
GCCTGCAAATGCTCGGCATGCACGGCACGGTCTACTCGAACTACGCCATCAACGACGCGGACCTCTTGCTTGCCCTGGGCGTGCGCTTCGACGACCGCGTGACGGGTAAGGTCAGCGAGTTCGCCAAACACGGCAAGATCGTCCACGTGGACATCGACCCGTCGGAGTTGAACAAGAACAAGGCGGCCCACTTCCCGATCCACGGCGACGTGAAGGCGACCCTGGAGACGCTCTCAGCCCTGTTGACCGAGCCGGCGAACCTGGACCTGACCGGCGGCCGCTACGGCGAGTGGCTGCGGCAGGTGGAGGCGTGGCGGGCCGCCGAGCCGCTGCGCTACGCCGACCGCGACGACGCGATCCTGCCGCAGTACGCCATCGATCGACTGTGGGCGATCCTGAAGGAACGGCAGCAACTCGACCAGACGTTTGTGACCACCGGCGTCGGCCAACACCCGATGTGGGCGGCGCAGTACTTCCGCTGCAATCGCCCGCGGACGTGGGTGACCTCCGGCGGTCTCGGCTCGATGGGCTTCGGCCTGCCGTCGGCCATGGGCGTGCAGGCGGCGCACCCGGACGCTTTGGTCATCGACATCGACGGCGACGGCAGCTTCCTGATGAACGTGCAGGAACTGGCGACGTGCTTCACGGAGAAGCTGCCGGTGAAGGTGCTGCTGCTCAACAACCAGCACCTGGGCATGGTGGTGCAGTGGGAGGACCGCTTCTTCGCCGGCAACCGGGCGCACACCTACCTGGGAGCGGGGCCGGACCAGGAGCCGTACCCGGATTTCGTGGCGATGGCGAAGGCGTTCCGCTGCGGCGCGCGGCGCGTCACCGAAAAGGGCGACGTGGACGAGGCGCTGCACCAGTTGATCGACAGCGATGGGCCGTACGTGCTGGACGTGATGGTGCCGTACCAGGAGCACGTCCTGCCGATGATCCCCGCCGGCATGACGGTGCGCGACATCATCAAGGCGTAAGGCCGCTTTTGCACTCCCCCCGCAGGAGTCGCCGGCATCGGGGCGACTCCTGCGGGGGGAGTGTAGGGGTTTCGGGAGGCGGAGGCACCCCCCAAAGGTGCCCCAAAGGTGCCCGCGACACTGTCACGCCCGAACCGCGACCGGTTCGATAATGGCCCGAAACTCCTCGCCACTCAACGTGCGACGGGTTATCAGCGTTTCGGTGACACGTTCGGGGCGTGGCCTGCCACAGCGTCGGGGCGGTTACGGTTGCTGGCCCCGGTCCCGCCTGATCCTGTCGCGGTACGCCTTCATTCGCTTGTTCAACCCCTCTTGGTCCGGCAAGTCCATCGCCTTGATCCGGCATTTCATAACCCCCGTTCCGCCGAAATTTGATGCGGGCAACTCCAGGGTAAGCCACTTCGCAGCGGGGACGGGGCGCTCGAATACGATGAAGTCCGGGGCCATGTTGTCGGAGTACAGCGTTGCGGAGTCGGTCGCCCCTACAATACGTTGTGCAAGGCCGAATGTGACGTGGGAGTAACCGTTGCCGCAATCATCCGTCAGCTTGACACCACCCCGCTCAGTTGACCACCCGACGAAATCGATTTTTCGGGCCGGATTGTTGTTCCATACACCTACTAACACGTTGAGGTTCTTTTCCTCAGTAGTCTCCGGGCGGCCCAAAATGTTGCGATATACCGCGTGGTCGAGCGACGCCCCTGCAATCAGTACGCGAACGTCGCCGATATCGAAGTGACATGGTACTTCTGGCGGCTCGGCCGGGGCCGCGGGTTTCGACGGTACGGGCACCCGTACCCCAGCGTACGAGGCGTTCGGGGCCGGCCCGCCGGGTTGTGACCGCGAGTTGTGGTGAATCGCTACGCCGACCGCGGCGAACACCGCGGCCAACGCCACGATTACGCCGCCCACCAGCCCGACGCTAAGGCGGCTTTCCGGGACCGGCAACACCGTCGGGACTTCATCGGGCACGGTCGGCCTTGCGTTGACAGCGAAGGGTACGCCGCATTTCGGGCAGGCGTGGGTCCGGCCACGGGCACTTTCCGGCATCTTGATTCGAGACGCGCAGGTCGGGCAAGCAAAGACAGGCACGGGCAGTTCTCCGGGGCGACGGCGAAAGTCTACCGCGGTCTGAACCGTTTTTCCAAGTTTTCCAATCCAGTACTTGCGGTTTCGGGTTCCGGAGGAACGGGTCACTCCGAAACCGCGAGACGTTTGACGATCACCCGCACTGCGTCACCGTCAAGCGTGCCACGCTCCATGAACGCCGCCGCGACCCGTTCGACGCCGGACCAGTGTGCTTTCCTCCGCCATCGGGCCGACGAGCGCCAGCGCGATTCGACGCTCCGGGTGAACGTCCTTCCGCTATGTCCCGTAGTCGCAACATCCCAGTCGTTTTGGTTTTTTTTGTGTTCGGGTCCGGCACACCGTCACGCACTGTACGCTCACGCCTAACCAAAGCGCCTTAGTGGCGTGACCCGCTTCATGGAACGCGACGCGGGCGAGCATTGCCGGATTGTCGGATTCGAGCACGCTCCGTCCTTTTGTGCCGTCCGCGGGTTTCGGTTCATCGGCGTCCGGTAACGTCACTACAATGCGCGAAGTCAGTGGGCCGGACGAGCTACGGCAGCTACTCGATATGCCGGCCCGCGACCTACCAGAAAAGGCGCGTCCCTAATGGCACGTTACGCGGTTTTCAGCGAGGCCCCGCCGGAGCAAGTCGCCACGGTGCGTGGGTGGGGGAAATTCGGCGATTGGGTCGAAACGCTACCCCGCGAAGCCGTACCCATCCACCACCTGTGGGCGCACGGCTACGCGGTGGGAGTGGACGAACTCCGCGCGTCTCTAGCGGACTTTCTAGAGTCGCACCCACCCGACGATCCGAACGTCCGGAGTATCGTCGCGGGGTTAATTGCTCAGTGCGATGCGAACCGGGGTGCCCCAATGGTCGCAATCACGGGATAATTTTCCGTCCGCGCGACAGGTTTTCGCGCGGGACGCGAGAAGCGGCCCACGGAAATGGGCCGCGAGGGTGAGTGCCCCGCGGCGAGCATACCGAACACCGGAACCGCGACGGAGCCGATGGTAGCCGTCAGATAGCCGAACACTTCGCCCAAAGCCGACATGCCGCCCCCGCCAAGGGCGGCCGCGCCGAGCGCGCCGAGTGCCCCCGTCGCCGCGGTCACGTACGCCGCGAACCCGGTCCCGGCCTTTGCAAGCCGCTCGCCAAGGGACTTCGCTCCCTCCGACAAGTCGCGGAGGGCCGGGGGTGAGAGAGGCAACGAGCGTCGATGCCGCGGTGCTGAGTTTCATTAACCCCGTCCCGATCGTTTCGATGGACGCGGTCAACGTAGCGTTGAAGTGGAGCCGCCCCTTCGCCGAGTTGCACTAGGACGAGGTTCAGGGTGACGGGGGGCGACGTGGTCACGGGCGATGGTTCTCTAAAGCGGTAAGACGGTCAGCGAGTTCAGTTTCAAGCCGGAGCCGCGACACCGCGACAAGTAGCTCCCGCGCGGCGGACAACCGCACTTTCGGGTCGGGGCTGTCAAGTAATGCTACCAGCGTGTCCGCAGCTTTGGTCAAGGACGCGGTGAGACGGCCCAGAGCGTCTTGTATTGCGGCGTCCCGCAGGCGGGCGACCCGTCGCCGGAACGCTGGGTTCTGACGCCAACGGTAAAGCGTCTTCTCGTCAACACCCACGGCGGCGGCAGTCTCGCAGATCGTCGCACCGCAAGCGAGGTGGGCCGCGGCGACTACGGCGGCGGTTCGACGGCGGGGGGCATTATCGGGCATGGGCGACTGGCTCCACATCAAGGCGGATGGCTCCATGCCGGCAGTGGTCGGGAAGTCGCTCCACGACCCGGCGCACAGCGACGATGACCCCGGCCCACCGTAGCCCATGCCGCAGTACGTCCAGGTCGGGCGTCGGTAGTTCGGGGGCGTCTGCGGGCGCGATAAAGGTGACTGGTATCCGTTCACGGGGGTAGCCGTAGTTCGTCGCTGATCGTACACCGTTGCGGA
>CAZNSL010000647.1:0-3184 GCA_964574975.1 uncultured Alcaligenaceae bacterium
CCAACCATCCCAGCCCAATAACGCGAGACCCAGGATCCCCAGCAGGGCGAGCCGAGCGATCGTCGCATGCCGCCTCCCGAACAGGGCGTAGACGACGTGGCCGCCGTCGAGCTGGCCGACGGGGAGGAGGTTCAGGAAGGTGACGAACATCCCGAACCAACCCGCCAACGCCATCGGGTGCAGGAGTACGGTGGTGTCGTCCCCGAGGCGTCCGAAGACGAGCGCGGACGCGGCGCGAAAGAGGAGCGGTTCGCCGAAGACCCACCCGTGCGAGTCGAGCTCGTTGGTGGGCCGCAGCTCCGAGAGGCTCAAGCCGATGATCGTCACGGGGATGGCCACGATGATTCCGGCCCACGGACCGGCCGCACCGATGTCGAACAGAGCCCGCCGCGAGCGGGGCATGCCGCTCATCTTGATGAACGCGCCGAAGGTGCCGACGAGGAACGGCAGGCCGGGGAGGAAGTAGGGGAGCGTGGCGGGCACGCCGTGGATCTGTGCCAGGACGTAGTGCCCCATCTCGTGGGCGAGAAGGATGGCGAGCAGCGGCACCGAGAACACGAGACCGTGCATCCACGTGAAGAGGCCGGCCGTGGGGTCGTAGCCGGCGTTCAGGGTTCCGGCGAAGGTCGTGGTGACGAACGTGGCGAGGAACAGCCCGCGGTGCACGCGCAACGAGTGTCCCGGACGCTTGGTGAGCGTCCCACCCTCGCCGCCGGACTCACTCACGCGGTACCGCCGCGGGTGAATGCCGCCGGGAACAGCCGCCGATCGAGGAGGTCGCACAAGAGATGCAGCGCCACGATGTGCGTCTCTTGGATGCGCGCAGTCTCGCGCGTTGCCGAGACGTTGAGCAGGAAGTCGACCTGGTCACGCATCTTACCGCCGTCGCCGCCGGTCAATCCAACGACGAAGAGCCCGATCCGCCCGCACGCCTCGATGGCATTCAGGATGCTGGGCGAGTTGCCGCTCGTCGAGATGGCGATGGCGACGTCGCCGACGTCGCCGAGCGCTTCGATCTGCTTGGCGAAGACGTGCTCGTAGCCGTAGTCGTTGGCGATGGAGGTGAGGGCCGAGCTGTCGGTGGTGAGAGCGAGAGCAGCGAGCGGCCGCCGCTCGACCACGAAGCGGTTGACCAGCTCGGCAGCGAAGTGCTGCGCGTCGGCGGCGCTCCCTCCGTTGCCGAACGCGAGGATCTTGTGCCCCTGGGCGATGGCATCGCCACAGATCATGGCGGCGCGCTCCAGCGTCCCCGCATGTTCGGCGACGAACTGCTCCTTCACGCGGATGGACTCGGCGAAGGTTCCCCGGATGATCTCACGCGGGTCGCTCATGACGGGGCGAGCATACGGAGGCAGCGTGGCTGGTGCCAGCCAGGCGGGATTGGCGAAGCGTGAAAGGGGGGCGAGGATCCCGGGGTGCCGCTCGGGATCGGGCGACGGCCCGATCGAATTATGCTTGACTTCTTGGCCTGTGGGTCGGTCGGTACGCGCGACCGAACCATGGATGGCCGCGCTCGTTGACTCGATTCGGCCTGCGACCTAGCGGAGAGCCAGGAGGGACAGGGACGATGGGGATCGACAGGAAAGCTGTGCCGGGGCGCGAGGGGGCAACGAGAGCGCCGAGGAGCATCGTTTGGTCGGTGAAGGGGGCCCTGCAGGTCGGGCTCGTGATCGCGTTGGCCGCGACGATGGGATGCTCAGCCGGGCCCAGCCGTGGTGGCTCGTTCGGTTCGCCGCCGGGCGGCCCGACCGCCGGGAGTACGAAGACGGCCGAGGAGATCTCGAAGCAGATCTACGTCACCGACGGACCGATGGAGACGATGCAATATGCGGAACTGGGGAAGATCGACGCCCAGTACGCGACGCCGTTCGGGGACACCGGCGGTGCCACGGCGGGGTGCAGGGAGGCCTTGAAGCAGCGTGCCTACGAGAAGTGGGGCATGCTGGTGAACGCGATCGTCAAGTTCTCCTCGCAGCCGGGCGGTGGTGAGTGGTGGTGTCAGGGTATCGCAGTACGGTTCACCGGCGGTTGATCTCGCCACCGCAGGCACATCGACGCGAGATCACGGCGGCGGAGGCAAGTGATGGCAGAGCATGACGGCTACTCGACCCTGCGGGTCGCGGTGGACGCGGGGGTCGCCTGGGTGACGATCGATCACCCTCCGGTGAACCTATTCGACCTGGGTCTGTTCGTCGACTTGACGAGGGTCTTCCCCGCGTTGCTCCGCGATGACGACGTGCGCGTGATCGTCCTCGGCAGCGCCGATCCCGAGTTCTTCGTCGCGCATGCCGACGTGGCGTGGATCTTGACGTTGCCGGATGTCGCGCCGCCACCGCTGGTAGAGCCGGGACCGTTCGTCGCCTTCCTCGAGTCGGTGCGACGCTCTCCCAAACCGACCATCGGAATGCTCGCTGGTATCGCACGCGGCGGTGGTTCGGAGCTCCTCCTCTCGCTCGACATGCGTTTTGCGGCGCGCTCGCGCAGCCGCCTCGCCCAGCCCGAGGTCGCGCTGGGTATCATCCCTGGCGCGGGTGGCACCCAGCGTCTGGCGCGGTACGTCGGTCGCGCGCGAGCCCTCGAGGTGATCCTGGGTTGCGGCGACGTCGACGCGGACGAGGCGGCGGCGATGGGCTGGGTGAATCGGGCTCTGCCCGACGACGAGCTCGAGCCGTTCGTGCGCGAGCTGGCGGAGCGGATCGCGCGGATGCCGGTGGGGGCAGTTCAGCGAGCCAAGGCCGCTGTCGACGCGGCATGGCCGCCCGTCGAATCGGGATTGCTCGTCGAGGGGGATCGCTTCAACGAGTGCGCCGCCGACCCACGCGCACGCGAGCTGATGCGGGGGTTCTTGGAGATCGGCGGGCAAACCCGCGAGGTCGAGCTGGAGCTCGGCCGGTTGCTTCGCGCGGGCTTCGAGCGGCGGGGTTGACCGGCTGGGGCGAGGCGGGTACCTCTGGCCCGTCGGTCAGATCGCGCCTCGTTGCGAGACGGTCGGCCATGCGGGCGTAATTCAGCGGTAGAATGCCAGCTTCCCAAGCTGGACGTCGCCGGTTCGATCCCGGTCGCCCGCTCTGAGCGAAGGCCTCGGTAGATCCAGGGCTTTCGTCGTCTCGGTGCCCGGCTCGGCCGCTTTGGAGGGCCGCCTGACCGATAGGGTTCCCCTGGGGTTCCCCTTTGTCTTGACGTT
>CAZNSL010000647.1:3194-3998 GCA_964574975.1 uncultured Alcaligenaceae bacterium
ACGACCAGCGTGCCGCGTTCGGCGAAGCGCGCGCGCAGGGATTCCGCGGCGGCGATCTTCCGTTTTGGGCGGCGATCGATCGGCCGGGCGCAGGCCGTGGAGCGCTCGGCTCTCGCCGGCGTGGTCCGGAGGACCGAACCTGCCCCCAGACCCGTTGACCAGGCCCGGGCGACTTGCCAGGGATGGAGCTTCTCGTGCCGAGGAGGCCACATACGATGCGAACCCGCCCGACAACCTGGATCGTCGCGACAGCCCTGGTCATTGCGCTGGGTTTGGCCCGCGAGGCTCGCGCCGAGATCGGAACGATCGACGCCGTTCCGGCGGCGACGCTGCTGCTGCCGTATTTCGAGGTGGACCTGAACAACACCAATGGGGTCACGACCTTGTTCTCGGTGAACAATGCGTCGGCGACCGCGCTGCTCGCCCACGTCACCCTGTGGACCGATCAGGCGGTGCCCACCTTCAATTTCGATGTCTACTTGACCGGCTACGACATCCAGACGATCAACCTCCGCGACATCTTCAATGGCGTGTTGCCGGTGACGGCGGACGCAGGCGCCGACCCGGGGGATACGCGTAGCCACCATGGCCCGGTCTCGCAGGACATCAACTTCCCGGGCACCACCGGGCCATGCGGCAGCGCCGCCACGCTCTACAACGCTCCCGATCCGACCCTCGCGGTCAAGATCAATCACCTTCGCCAATCCCACACCGGCAACTTGTCGCCGATCTACGGCGGCTGCCTGGGCGCGAACTACGGCGACAACGTCGCGCGCGGCTACGTCACGGTGGACGCCGTCAATA
>CAZNSL010000648.1:0-3993 GCA_964574975.1 uncultured Alcaligenaceae bacterium
TCGCGCGCATACGGCACGAACTTGACGCTACAGGCCATACCCGGCATCACGCCGCTCGATTCGGCTGTCAGGACAACGCGCACCTCGAACTGGCCCGGCGCGACCGGGGCCGCCGTCAACGTGTCGATGCGGGCCGGGAAGCGGGCGTCCGGCATCGCCTTCGGCACTACCTTGCCGGTCAGGCCGGCCGAGAGCTGCCCGTAGTCCTTCTCGTCGGCCGTGGCCCGCACGAACAGACCCTTTGGTTGCACGATCGTGAACAGCACTTCCTCACCCATCACCTGGCCGCCGGCGTGCAGGCGGGTCAACAGGCCGGCGGCGCTGGCGAAGTTGCCGCGGGCGCAGCGGCCGAAGTAAACGACACCGTCGGCTGGTGACTCGATGACGAACTTCTTGCGGTCCTTGCGCACCTTGGCGTGCCGCTCGGCTGCGCGGCTGCGCTCGTAACGCGCCTTCGCCAGTGCCAGTTCCTTCTGCTGAACCGACACGGGCACTGTCAGCTTTGCCCGCTCGAAGGCGATGCCGGTCTTGACCAGGTCGTCCTTCATCCGCTCCTCGTTCCGTGGAATCTCGAACCGCAGCATCTGAGCGCGGCGCTTCTCGTCGCCCTTCAGTTCGAACTCGTACAGCGCCACCATGAACCGCTGGCGCTTGAGGATGATTTCCTCGGTCTCCTCGGTCAGCTCCTTCTTCTTGTACATCTTTTCGAGCTGGTTCAATTCCTCGCGCATGTAGTCGAGGTACTCCTTGGCCGAGCGCACCGACCAGTCGATCGATTCGAGCAGGAACTTCTTGTCCTCCTCGCGGTACTTCTTCGCGTCCTCGTCGGCCTGTTTCTTGGCCCGCTCGGCGGCGGCCAACTCCAGTGGGGCGAGCTTCTGCGCCAGCGGCAGGTCGATTTCGAGCGACCGGATGGCCAGTTCGGCGAGCTTCCGATCGACCTCCAGGTCGGCCAGCGCCCGGTCGATCTTGTCGGGGTCGAGTTTGATCAGCACGTCGCCCTTTTTGACGGTCGCGCCGGGGTCGACGGCCCAGAGGACGGGCACGGGACCGGGCTGCTGCCAGGCGTCGAAGTCGAGCGGCACCTCGGTCGTGGCGGCCGTCTCGAAGACGCCCTTGAGCGTCACCTCGGTCTTGAACGGTTCCTTCTCGACCTTGGTCGTGGTCGGCTTGGGCTTGTCGTCCTTCTTCGGCTTGTCGGCGACCTTGGCCGCCTCCTTCGTCGCCTTCGACTTCGTATCGTCGTCGCGGGCAGCGACGCCGGCGGCGAGCGCAGCCACAATGGCCAGCACGGCGGTGCGGCGGATCCACGGGGACATGTGCGGGGTACTCCTGGGTCACTTTGAGCCCGACGCGTCAGCGAGGATTTTCCTGACTCTCCCTCGCTGGCGCGTCGGGCTCAATCGCGCGTCAGCGCGGTGGCGTCGAACTGGTCGGGCGGGAAGTCCGGGTTCAGAGTCACGTCGCGGAAATAGTAGTGGGCGATGGGCCGGCCGGCCGGGTCGATCAGGACATTGCCGACTTGCAGCCAGCGGGCTGCGTCGATGGAGAGTTCGGCTCGCGCCACGCCGTCCTCCGGCGGGTCGAGCTTTCGCCGCAGGATGTGGCACGCGACGCCACCGACTTCGGCGACCGGGCGCTCACCGACGTAATCGAAGTGCAGCCGGCCGAGTCGCTGGGCCGCGGACCACGAGGCCAGCGAACGCTCGTTGGCTTTGAGTAGTCCAAACTCGCGGATGCTATAGCGGCCGCTGGCGCGGGCCTGCCGGCCCTCCGGGTTCTGCCGGGCAATCGGCGTGATCCGGCGCAGCAGGGCGTTGCGCGGCCGGGCCAGAATCTGGTTGTCGTCGCGCCCCTCGACGTACAGCGCGCGATCGGCCAGCCCGACGCCCTCCGTGCGCCAGCGCAACAGGACCGAATGCGGTTCGTCGCGGAAGTCGACGTCGATGACCTCCTCGAGGCCGAGCGCGTCGCCGTGCCGCTCGCGCTTGTGTAGCACGGCTCGGAAGCCGCGAACCTCGCGGATGTAGCGGGCAGCGCTCGCACGCAGCGCGGCAACGGGGTCGGTGCGTGCGAGTTCGGCAAAGCGACTCTGGCTCGGCAAGGCGTCGCGGGTGTCGAGGGCCGGTTCGGGGACGGAGGCGCGGTGCGTTGGCCCGGTCAGCACGAAGCTGCCCGGCACGACGGCGAGCCATAGGGCTGGCACGAGGCGGCGCAAACCGTTGCCCTCCCTAACCGATGCGGCCACTAGTGTAGCCGGCCGGCATGCGGGACGCAATGCTCCGACGTGCCCTGCCGGCGGCGGAACGGCTGTGACGCTTTCGACGGATAGGCCGCGTGGAGCGCGTCCGAACACCGAGAATCCGCTCGTCCCACCCGACCACACTTCCAGCGTAGCTGGGATTTCCCTCAAGCTGCCGCGCCCGCCGCGTCGATGGTCTCCGACGTAGGTTTACTCCCGCGCGCCACGGCCGGCGTCCGCGCGGGCGGGCGTCCGCCGGCGGGGTTCACGGAGGGACTCGGCGTGCCACTGTCGAACCGCCCGGCCCTCGCCATCTTGCTCCTCGCCGCAGCGGTTGCCCCGGCCCAGGAGATCGGCACCAAGTACACGCGGCAGGCCAGCGTCCGCATTCCCTTCACCGCCGGCCCCAACCTCCGTCGCGTCGAGTTGTACGTCTCGACCGACGAGGGCCGCGAGTGGCGCGAGTCCGGATTCGCGGACCCCACCGACCGCTACTTTGCCGAGTACAAGTTCCCGGCCGATGGCCGCTACTGGTTTGCCGTGCGCTCGCTGGACAATCAGAATCGCTACATCCCGGAAGCCCTCAGGGACCTCGTCGCACAAGTCAAAGTCGTCCACGACACGACGCCACCGGTCGTGCGCATGCACGCCACCGACGATGCCAGGCCGAATACCGTCACTGCCGAGTGGGAGGTGCGCGACGAGTCGCTCGACTTGAGCCGGTTCGCGCTGGAGTACCGCGTGCCAGGCGTCAGCGACTGGACGCGCGAGACGCAGGCCGTCGCCGCTCCGACCGGTGCAATGTCGTGGACGCTCAAGCCGGGCGTGCGCATCGACGTGCGGCTACGCGTGGCCGACAAGGCGGGCAACGAAGGCGTGCAGCAGATCGCCCTGGGCGTTGGGGCCGATGGCCGGCCGGTCGCGCCGACCCCCGGCGAGGCCGCATCGTCGGGCACCAACTACAGCAACCAACTGAAGCTGAGCCTGACCTATCGCATCCCGAAAGTGCCGCCGTCGGGCATCCCGGTCTTCGACCTGTGGTACACGCAGGATCGCGGTACGTCGTGGAAGAAAGCACCGAAGACCGAAGGGTCCGCGGCCCCACCCGGCACGCTCCCGCCCGTACCGGGACAAGCGAGCGAGGGTACGGGCAAGCTCGTCTTCGAGGCGACGGAGCAGGGTCTGTACGGCTTTCTGGTCGTCGCGCGCAACGGCGTAGGCATCGGCGACCCGGACCCGCGCCCCGGCGATACGCCGCGGCACTGGGTCGAATTCGACACGGAGGCCCCGAAGGTCGAACTGGTCGCACAGGCCGGCAAGGGCTACGACGTGCGCAACGTCACCATTCAATGGCGGGCGAGCGACAAGAACCTGGCCGATAAGCCGGTGAAGCTGATGTATGCCGAGAAGCGCGGCGACGCGGAGCCGTCCGAGGCCGACTGGAAACCGATCCCCGGTCTGGGGTCCACGTTCGAGGCGCAAGGCGTGCAGACGTGGACGGTCGGCCGCGAAGGCCCGCACCGCTTCCTGATCCGGGCGACCGCCGTCGATAAGGCCGGCAACGTCGGCCGCGACCAGACGAAAGACCCGCTAGTCGTCGACCTCGAGCGCCCCGCGGTCAGCATCACACTCATCGAGCCGGCGGGTAAGGAGCGCTAGTGGCGAGCCGGGAGCGGAAGCCGCCCGCGGGGTGCCCGCCGGGCCGGGGCCGACACGGACCGGAGGGTTTCAGAGCGCGCGGGCTAGGGGGG
>CAZNSL010000649.1:0-3989 GCA_964574975.1 uncultured Alcaligenaceae bacterium
GGACCTACCTGGGCACCTACGCCAACAGCGGGGCCGCCGCGACGGCCCGGCGGAACATGGCCCTGGCGCTGGCGGCGTCGGGCCGCGGCGCGGAGGCGAGGGCCGCGTTCGCGCAGTTGCAGACCAGCGACTTGACGCCGCTGGAGAAGCTCGCTTGCAAGGTCTGGGCAGCGCAGATCAAGTGATGGGGGATGACCGTGCCCATTGCTTGCTTGCCAGCCCGGAGCGCCAGCGACGGGTTTCTTTATCCCGTCGCTTGCGCTCCGGGCTGGCATCGAACATCACCGCTGCACTGTCCCAAGCAGTCCCGCACCCGTGAGTCTCATGTCCCAGGTCACGCCCGCCACGCTGGAAGCCGTCGCAGCCGCCGCGGAGGTGCTACGCCACGGCGGCCTCGTCGCCTTTCCGACGGAGACGGTTTACGGCCTCGGCGCGAACGCCCTCGCAGCCGCCGCCGTTGCCCGCATTTTCGCCGCCAAGGGACGGCCAGCCACCAACCCCGTCATCGTCCACGTCTCCGACGTGAGCCTCGTTCACCGCGTCGCCGCCGACTGGCCGACCACCGCCGCGACGCTCGCGGAACGCTTCTGGCCGGGACCGCTCACGCTCGTGCTGCCGAAGCGGCCGGAGTTGCCGGACATCGTTACCGCCGGCGGGGCGACCGTAGCCGTGCGCGTGCCGAACCACCCGGTTGCCCTGGCGCTGTTGCGCGCGGCCGGATTGCCGCTCGCCGCGCCGAGCGCCAATCGCTCGACGGAACTGTCGCCGACGCGGGCCGAACACATCGCGCCAGGTTTGGCCGACATCGTCCTCGACGGCGGGCCGTGCCCCGGCGGCCTCGAATCGACCGTCCTCGACGTGACCTGCGACCCGCCGCGGTTGCTGCGACCCGGCCTCGTCACCGTGGCCATGCTCGAGGGGGTCGTTGGCCTCGTCGATGTCGGCGCGACGAGGGCCAACGGGCCAGCGCGCTCGCCGGGTCAGATGGAGCGGCACTACGCACCGCGGGTCGCACTGGAGTTGGGAGATCGTGGCCGGGCCGAGGCGTTGGTCCGCGCCGGCCGGCGCGTCGGATGGTTGACGCGCGAGGGTGGCGACGTGGTAGGAGCCGTTACGGTGCGATTACCGGCGAACGCGGTTGGGTACGCGGCGGGACTGTATGCCACGCTGCACGACCTCGACGCCGTCGGCGTGGACGCCATCGTCGTCGAGCCGCCGCCGGAGGGCGATGAGTGGCGGGCCGTCCGCGATCGCCTCCAGCGGGCCGCCAGGCCGTAAATGCCACGGGGCCGGGGGAATCGCCCCCGGCCCCGCCAGTATCCGAGGCGGCCGTGTCACGCGGCCTTGCGGACGCCGCGCATCCGACGTAGCCCGACGACGCCGAGACCGACGCCGGCCAGTGCGATCGTCGCCGGCTCCGGCGTTTCGGCAACGCCGCCGTCGTCGACCGTCTGAACGGTCGGCCGCAACACGTACCCGCTGATGTCGAAGGGGAGCGTGTCGGTCGTCGGGTCCAAGCCCAACGCATTGAGGATTTCGCCGTCGCTGGATCGGAGCCCGGCGTAATCGGGGCCGAGCGCCTCCCAGATGGTATTGCCGAGCAAGCCTTGCAGGGCCGTGCCGGGATGGAAGCCGTCCGGCGCGAACCGCGCATCGGCGGGGAGCGTCGTCCCGTTCAGGGCCAACGGCTGCGTCGTCAGTTGGCTCAGCCCGTAGGCATCGACGACGGCCAGGCCGTGCTCGGCCGCGACCTGGTTAATCGCATCGTTGGTCGCCTGCACGAGGGCCGTCACCTGGGCCAGCGCGCCCGGCGTGCCGCCGAGGAGGTATTGCATCGCCGGCGTGACGGCGAGGTCGGGCACGTTGACTACGACGGAATTGACCGGGCCTTCCGCCTGGACCTTGCGGAGGATTGCGTCGAGACTGCCGGCGACGGAACCGACCACGGCGGCCGGGTCGCTGCCCGCGGTTCCACCGAGGAAATCGAGAATGTCGTTGGACCCGAACTGGATCACGGCCGAGCCAACGCCGTGCTCGCGGACACTTTGCGCGAGCCGGTCGGCCGATCCGCCGGAGGCGAGCAGTTCCGGCCCGGTGTAACCGGCCTGGGCGTAATTGTAGATCGGGACCGCGCGGCTCCGGTCGAAGGTAGCCGTCAGCTCGACCCAGTTCATAGCCCCGGTACTGCCCCAGAACGGCAAGCCAGTCTCGGGGTTTTGGGCCCCGGTGTAGTTGCTGTACGGGTCGGAGATGCTGTCGCCGACGATGCCGACGGGCAACGGACCGGCGGCCACGCGGCCGACGACTGCGAGCGCGGCGAGGGCCGCAATGGCGAGTGCCAGGCGGGACATACTCACATCCTTGTGCGAGGTGACGGAGATCGGTCCACCCGCCGCGCAACGGCGAGTGGGCGAACACTACCTTCCGCGCGAAAAACTCGCAACCCCGACTGCGTCGCTCACGCGATCCGCGGGAACAGCGGCTTCGGCTTGCCGCCCTCCAGCACGGCCAACACGCGCAGGTCGTCCGCGAACGCGGCCGGCGTCGCGGCGTCGGCGTAGCGCACCTCGGCCCACGGCTTGGCGAAGTTGAACCCGGCGTAGATCGCCTCGGCCGAGCGCGGCAAGAATGGCTTGAGCAGCACCGTCGCCGCCCGCAGCGGCTCCACGAGGTCGAACAGTACCTTGGCGGCTGCGTCCTTATCGGCCTTCACCAGCTTCCACGGAGCCGTCTTCTCGGCGTACTGGTTGGCCGGGTCGAGTAGTTGCCGCCAGATCGCTTCCAGCGCCTGGTTGTACCGGCACGCCTCGACGTGACCGCGGACCAGTTCGACCGTCGCCGCGAGGTTCGTGCCTTCCACCGGCGTGGGCGTGCGGCCGGCAGTGCCGGGCAGCGTGCCATCGTAGTTCTTCGTCACCAGCGTGATCAGCCGGCTGGTCAGGTTGCCGAGGTTGTTCGCCAGGTCGGCGTTGAACACCTCGGCGAACCGTTGCCAACTGAACTCGCCGTCGCCGGGGAACGGGCACTCGCGCAGGAAGTAGTAGCGGTACGCATCGACGTTGAACTGCGTCACGATGTCCAGCGGTTCGATGACGTTGCCGAGCGACTTGCCGATCTTCTGAACCGCGCCCGACTCCTCGCTCTTGCGGTAGACGAAGCCGTGCCCAAAGACCGCCTTCGGCACCTCGACGCCCGCGGCCATCAGCATCGCTGGCCAGGTCGCGCAGTGGAAGCGTGTGATGTCCTTGCCGATGAAGTGAACGTCGGCCGGCCACCACCGAGCGAACTCGGCCTCGTCTTTGCCGTAGCCGATGCCGGTGATGTAGGTCAGCAAGGCGTCGAACCAGACGTAGATAGTAAACCGCTCGTCCCACGGCAGACGGATACCCCACGTTTCGCCGGTGCGGGTGATGTTGAGGTCTTGCAGCCCCTCCTTCACGAGCGCGACGATCTCGTTGCGGCGGCTCTCCGGCTGGATGAAGTCGGGCCGCTCCTGGTACAGCTTCAGGAGCCGGTCGGCGAACTTCGACTGTTCGAAGAAATAACAATCCTCGCTGCGGCGGACGAGCGACTGATTCGGGTGCAGCGGGCACGAGCCGGCGTTGTCCTTGTGTTCCTGCTCGGTCTTGAACGCCTCGCAGCCGTTGCAGTACCAGCCCGCGAACTTGTCCTTGCGGATGAAGCCGTTGTCGTACACCTTCTGCACCGACGCCCGGCAGCAGCGGTGGTGCCGCGGCTCGCTCGTCTGCACGAACTCGTCGTAGGAGATGTCGAGGGCGTCCCAGACCTCGCGGAACTGGCGAGCCATGTCGTCGCAATACGCCTGCACGTCCTGCCCGAGTTCCGCGGCCCGTTTTGCGACCTTGGTGGTGTTCTCGTCGTTGCCCATGAGGAAGCGAACGTCGTACCCTTCCATGCGGCGGTAGCGGACCTGCACATCGGCCCCGAGCTTCTCGAAGGCGGTGCCGATGTGCGGCCGGCGGTTGGGG
>CAZNSL010000650.1:0-3989 GCA_964574975.1 uncultured Alcaligenaceae bacterium
TCGTCGGCTTCAACCTGACGTTCTTCCCGCAGTTCATCCTGGGCTACGCCGGCATGATGCGCCGGTATGCGACCTACGACGCGCGCTTCCAGGTCTTGAACGTCATGTCGTCCGCTGGGGCAACCATCCTCGGCTTCGGCTTCCTGTTGCCGTTTGGTTACCTGTTGTGGTCGCTGTGGTTCGGTCGCAAGGCGGGGCCGAATCCCTTCGGGGCATGCGGCTTGGAATGGCAAACGGCGTCGCCGCCACCGCCGCACAACTTCGACGTGACGCCGACCGTGACCGAGGAACCGTATCACTACTCGCACCGTCCGAAGGAGGTCGTCGGTGTCTAGTCGAAGAGTGGTACGTGGCGATCGGTATGTGGAAGTCTGAGGGCGAGGTGGGAGTACACGTCGATGGCGAATACAACGGTAGCCGACCACGCACCGCACCCGGAGTTGGCCCATCACTTCGCGGACCTGAACCAGCAGAAGGATGTTGCAAGACTCGGCATGTGGGCTTTCCTGGCCACCGAGGTATTGTTCTTCGGCGGTGTCCTCTTGTGCTACGCCGTTTACCGTAGCCAGTACAAAGCGGAGTTCAACGCGGCTGCCTCGCTCCAGAATGTGACGCTCGGCACTTTGAACACGATCGTGCTCATTTGTAGCAGCTTGACGATGGCGCTGGCCGTTCATGCTGCTGGGGTCGGGCACCGGGCGGCCCTGGTCCGCAACCTGACGCTGACCCTACTACTCGGTACTGCGTTCTTGGTCGTAAAGGGCTTCGAATACACTCACGACTACCGTGAGGGTTTGCTGCCCGGCGCGACGTGGAACCCTACTGCTCACGTCGTGGAAGAATGGAAAGACGCGAAGCTCAATCTGAAACAAGGCGAGATGTACTTCGTCTTCTACTTCGTCCTGACGGGATTGCATGCTCTGCACATGATCATCGGCATGGGTGTCCTCGGCGTGCAATTAGTCATGGCTCGTCGCGGTGCGTTCACTGTCGCCTACCCGACGCCCATCGAAATAACGGGCCTGTATTGGCACTTCGTCGATATCGTGTGGATCTTCCTGTTCCCGATACTGTACCTGCTGCGGCACTGAGGAGTGGGCAGATGAACGAGCCGACGAACGCGGACGTGCCCGACGAGAGCTTGCAGCACGGCACCGCTCATACCAGCCGGGCGATGGAGCCGACACACGACCCGTTGCACGGGACGGATGTCGTCCGGCGGTATTACACCGTGTTCGGATCGCTGATCGCACTGACCTTGTTGACGGTGGGCGCAGCCGAGATACATTTTCCGGCGAACCTTGCGTTCCTGCATACGCCGTTGGCGTTCGCCATCGCTGGCGTGAAAGCATCGTTTGTCATTCTGTTTTTCATGCATCTCTGGGATAGTCCGCGACTGATCTGGCTGATCGCGTTCGGATCGCTCTTGTGGCTGGCAATCTTGTTCGTACTGACGTTCGCGGACTACTGGACGCGCGGTGAAGTGTTCCGGACTCTTCAGTAGCAACGTCACGCCCGACACTGCTCCTCGGCGTGTCGGGCCAACTCGGCGAACGCGCCACCCGCCCGCAACAACTCGTCGTAGCGACCGGTCTCGACGATGTGGCCGTCTTCAAATACGAGGATGCGCGTCGCATCTCGCAACGTCGTCAGTCGGTGGGCCACCAAGATCACTGTCCGATCGGATCGCGCCGCCTCAATCGCACGCTGGACCATGCGTTCGCTTATGTTATCGAGTGCTGACGTTCCTTCGTCCAATACCAGGATCGGCGGGTTCTTGAGGAACACGCGCGCAAGGGCAAGCCGTTGCCGTTGCCCGCCCGAGAGGTTGGTGCCACGCTCAGTCACCTTGGCGGCGAAGCCGCCGGGCATCGCTTCAATTTCACCGAGGATACACGCACGCTCGGCGGCCGCACGCACCTGAGCATCGCTCGCGTCCAGGCAGCCGTAGGCGATGTTGTCGCGCACCGTACCCGCGATGATGAAGGGCGTTTGGCCGACGTAGCCGATCGACTTGCCGATCGCCTCGCGCGATACTTCCTCCAGCGGCACGCCGCCGACCAGGACGAGTCCTTTCGTCGGGTGGGCCAGGCGTAGCAGAACACGCAGCCACGTCGATTTCCCAGCCCCGGATCGGCCGGCGACACCAACCGTCTCACCGTGTTTGACGGTCAGCGAAACACCCGCCAGAGCCGGCCGCTCGCGTCCGTCGGGTGTGCGGTAGACCATGTGCAGGTTCTCGACCGCGATCGCAGGCACAGTTCCGTCGAGACACGGCTCACGGCAAGCCTTCGGCTCGAAGGAGCGGTCGATCGGTTCGGCAAGCAGGTCGAGGAGGATGCCGACCTGGATGCTGCTCTCGTGGCCGTCGTCGAGGACGCGGTGGATTTCCGCGAGCGGAGTCATGACGCTGAGGAACAGGAGCGAGTATTTCATCACATCGCCGATCTGCCCCTGCCCATTGGCGACGTAGTACACGGCGAGGGTCAAGACGAGGATGTGGAAGAATACTTCGTTGAGCGCTTTGGCGCAGCCGTAGAGCGACATCTCGAAATGGTGTTTGACCTCCTTATCGCGACGACGGCGGGCTGCCGATTCCACGCGGGTGAGTTCCAAACCGGCCGTATCCGAGGCACGTACGAAATCGAGGCCGTGCAATAACTCGACGACCGTACCATCCATCTCCTCGCGGCTCTGGTTGAGACTGATACGGACGCCCTTTTGCGTGATGAGCTGCCGCACCGTCAAGTAGACGGAGATTGGCACAACCCCAAGCATGACGACACCGATGACCGGCTGTTGCGTAATCGTGGCGACGAACGCAATCGCCCCTGTGAGGAGTGCCGGCCCGAACTCCAACACGCCCAGCCGTAGGAAGCGCACGAAGCCGAGAACGCTGCGCTGGATGCGCCCGTGCAGCGCGCCGACCTTTTCGACGTTCAGCGACGACAGGTCCACCTTCATCAGGTGGTCGATGAGCTTGACCGTCATTTCCTTCTCGACGGACGCGCAGGCTTGCTCGGCTAAGACGCGTCGGACGACGTTGAAGAGTTCGCGAGTCAGGTAGATACCGATCAGGATCGTCAGGAATATGCCGGCGTTCTGGAACACCGCGTCGGGAGTGGCGTTCGCGTCGAGCCCGAGTTTGATACCGTCGACGAGGCGACCGAGACAAATCGCGATGGCCGTAGCACAACCGCTGGTGATGGCCATGCAGACGGCGGACCAGACGAGGGCACCCTTGTGCCGGCTCGGTACGAGTCGCCAAACGTGAAACGCGCGCGAAAGGATCAGCCGCAATTCGGACCAGAAGCTCAACGGCTCGTCGGCGGCGGACATGGCGGCTCCGGCAAAGACGCGGGCGGGGCAGCCCAGCCCCTACCACGGTAGGGGCTGGGTTGCCCCGCCCTCATAGGCAGACGGTGCGGCCCGCCTAATTCGGAAGCGGTCCCGACTCGCGTAGCCGCGTGCGCAAGTAGCGAGCTCTCGCGGCGTTGCGCTCCTCGCCGTCGAGTGGCGCGCCCATCAACTTCTGCAAGTGCGCCGGCTGCGTGTGCAGGAATAGCTCGTTCACCGTGCCGACGGACACGTCGTCGATCAGCGACAGATTGACGCCGAGACGAACGCTGGAAAGGAGTTCCATCGTTTCTTCGGAGGTCATCATCGTCGCGGACTGGAGCGTTCCGAAAGCGCGGGCAACGCGGTCCTGCACGCCCTGCCGATTCTCGCGCATGAGAGCGTTGCGCGCCTGCCGCTCGTAGGCGATGATCTCCTGATTGACGACGCGGATTTCATCGAGGGCCGTCGGCTCGCTCTTGCCGAGCGTCACCTGGTTGGAAATCTGATAGAAGTCGCCCGACGCCCGGCTGCCCTCTCCGTACAGGCCGCGTACGACGAGGTTGATCTTTTGGAGCGCCCGAAAGACCTTCTCGATCTGCTTCGTGAGGCCCAAGGCGGGCAGGTGCAGCATGACGCTGGCCCGCATGCCG
>CAZNSL010000651.1:0-3984 GCA_964574975.1 uncultured Alcaligenaceae bacterium
GGCCGAGCCCATACTGGCGAGCCTTGTAGACGATGCCCATGCCGCCGCGGCCCAACACGCCGAGGACGGCGTACTCGCCGACGAACTCCGGCGTGCCCGGCGGCAGGCTGGGGGCCGCCGACGCCGCGGCAGCGGTTGCGGCCATCGTCGGCGGCTGCGCGACGGTGATGCGCGACGCGGTTGCGTCGGTCGCCGGGGTCGGGCCGGTCGTCGGGGGTTCGCTGGGCATGTGCGGGACTCCAGGCTACAGCATATCGTCGTCGGGCCGGCGCGGCGTGTCAAGAAAATGCCGACCCGCCGGCGCGAACGGAGCGGTCGGCTTGCCTATCTCACCCGGTAGACGCGGTAGTGCGCGTCGGCATAAACCTCCTCCAAGGCATCGCCGGCAAGGTCTCGCCCCGCCGGCACTATGACGTGCGTGACGCCCGCGCGGCGCAGTTCGTCGCGGACCTTGGTGCCCCAGACCGGCGTCGCGTACCACGCCTCGCACTGGCGTAGACGCCGCTGCCACTCCAACACCTCGACATCCTTGTAGGGCACGGCCTTGAAGTCAACGTAAACGGCGTGCCCGGTGGACAGGCGGAAGCGCTGCAGGTCGGCTGGGATGAAGGGCGTACCGTCGGCCGCCCGCGGCGGCGGCGCAAAGCTGGCCGAGAAGACGCCGCGGGCATCCGGATTCGGCTTCGGCGTCGCCACCGGCAACAGGTATACGTCGTTCGCTCTGCCGGTACGGTGAACGAATTCCAACAGCGGCCACTCGCCGTCGCTGGCGCGGTAGCCGCGACCCGTCGCCATGACCCAGACACCGGCGGCGGCCAGCGCCGCGATGCCGGCGACCCACACGCCCGCCGGCACCCGCCTCAGCGGTCGGGCGACGCGAGCCAGGATTATGGCTGTTGCCACCGGTACCAGGATCGCCGACACCCGCCAGGGGAACAGCAGCGCCAGTCCCGGTTCGGGGTCGAGCGCTTCGATGAGCGTGACCGCGATGCTCAGGGTAAACGCCACGGCTAGTACCGGAAAGAGCCGCGTCCGCCAGACGAGGGCGATGCCCAGCGCGACCCAGGCCACCTGGGCCGCCGCGAACCCGTCGAACCAACGGGCGACGACGGCGTGGTGCGGGATGCGCTCGTGTGCCAGGACGCGCTGGGCCTCCGCGAACAGCACCGGGCTGGTCGGGCCGAACGTCCGATGAGCGTAAACGACAACGGGTAGCACGGCGGCGAGTAACCCGAGTCCGAAAGCGATGGCCACCCAGCGGCGGCGCTCGCGGACCAGTTCGATCTGAATGCCGAGGGTCAGGAAGGCGGCCGGCAGCAGGTAGGTCGCGTGGACAGTACACGCAGCGGCGAAGCACGCGCCGGTCAGCCCGAGCCGGCCGTGCGCGAATGCGGCAATGCCGACGACGAGCAAAACGCCGAACGCCGACGGCTGCAAGCCGGGTCCCAGGACGTATTGCCCTGCGACACCGCATTGTAGGAACCACGGCAAATCGACCCCGAAGGCGACGTGTGACAAGTAGCGGCCGACGCCAGCGTGAACGAGCGTCAGCAGGAACGCGAACGGCACCGGCGGTGGCGGCTTCGGCAGCGCCGCGGCGAGTCGCATTAGGGCGATGTAGTACAGCATGACGAGGGCGAAGTACGTCGCGTGCAGTGCGACTGACGGCACCGCGGCGACGAAGGCGCTGAAGACCGGCGTCGGGTCGAGAGTGTTGGCGAGCCAGTCGTGGGCGAGCGTCGGAGTCTTCGCGGCGAGGCCGTGCAGGAGATACTGGTGCTGGTTGGAGTACCACTGAAGCGCCTGCGTGTGCGCGAGCGCAAAGGCGGCCGCGCCGAGAAGCAGGGCGGACCAGCGGATCGTCGTCGCGCTCACGCCCGGCATCATACCGTCCGCAGTTGCGAGCTACCACGTCGGATTGGCGTCGAGCGGCCGGCCGGCGGCGCACAGGCCGTGCGAGATAGCACCAGCCGTTCGTGCGATGCGCTACCGCGAATTCTGAGCCGGATCACCAGCTTTCGCCGCGTACGATCGTCTTCGTTTTGCCGTGCGTCGCGCTGTCGCGGACGACCCACTCCAGGCCGGCGAACCGCGACGCGGCGAGCTGTCCGATCGCCGGGCTGCCGCGCTCTGTGTCGAGTTTCAGAACGTCGGTGCCGGCGGCGAATGGATACGCCCTCGTCGGGCCAATGAGTTTGGCGTGGAACAGCCGGCCACCGTCGGCCGAGCCGCCACAGCCCGGCAGGAAGACCGGCCCTTCCCAACATTCGTCGCCGTCGCGCGACGGCCGGCGGCTCGCGTCTGCCATTTCCGCGACGTAGGTCGTCGCGCCGCCCTCCGTTAGCCGGGCCAACGCCGGCGGTCCCGGTTCGACATTGATGCCGCCGTGGTAGTACGGCGTTTTGAACATCGCGCGCTCGACGAACGCGAAGAATCGGATCGAGTTCCACGCATGCAGGAGGTACGCCCCGTCGCGGCCGGCCCCGCCCTCGTGCCGACTCACCGACACGGAGATCGACAGTTCGCGGAACGGGACGCCCTTGAACCTGGCTGCACATGCGACGACAAGCATCACCGCCCGCCCGTCGGCAACGGTCGGGTGCAGTCCGAAGGGCCGCAGGCGCTCGGCCCAGTAGTCGAGGTCGGCGGTGCCCCACAACGACACCTCGCGCACGTTCGCAATCTGCACGTCGTACTTCATGCGCCCTCGCTCACACCAGGTCAGCCGACACCGCCTGCGCCGTACGCCAGCCGGACGCCATCGCGCCGTCGATCGAGGCGTTGTCGCGGTGGTCGCCGCAGACGTACAGGCCGTCGGCCACCTTCACTGGCCGCGCAGGCACGTCGAGCGCCGGGGCCGTCTGGTCCGGCAGTGCCTGCCGGATGCGGTACGTCCGCAGGTGCCGCCACTGTTTCACGACGGGGCCGTACCACCCGGCGAGCTGCCCGCGCACCTGCGCTTCCAGGGCCGCGCCGTCGCCGGGCGGATCGCCGAGGACCGACGCGGACACGAGCGCTTTGCCCGTCGGGGCGTACGACGGGGCTACGTCGCTCATCACCGCGAGGTTGTTGACCGGCCCCGGCTCGTCGGCGTTGAGGACCAGCATCGGCTCGCCGACCGGCGAGGCATCGGCCGCGAAGTACAGGCACGTCACCGAGCGCCAGCCGGGGGCCTTCACGGCATCGCCGAGAAACTGTGTCGCAGTCGTGCCGTCCGTCGCCATCACGACGGCCTTCCCGCGCAGCGTCTCGCCGGACGCCAGCGTGACCTGGCCGCGCTCGACCGCGACGACGGGGCAGTTGAGCCGTACCGAGTCGGCCGGCAGGCGGGCCGCGATCTGGCGCGGGATCGCGCCCATGCCCGTCGCGGGTACGCACGTGTCTCCCTCGGCGAACATGCGGAAGACGAAGCGGAACATCCGGCTCGACGTGACCAGGTCGCGTTCGAGAAAGAGGCTGCCGAGGAACGGACGGAAGAACTGGTCGATCATCGCGTCGGAGAACCGGCCGCCCCAACGCAACGCGTCGAGCGTCAGCCCCTCCGGTTGCGCGAACGCGTCCTCGACGTGGCCGGCCCGCACCGTCTTTTCCAGCGGCAGCAAGCGGTACATGTCGGCGAACGTGCCGACGGGGCCGAGGAGCGAAGCAACGCCGCCGAGCGGGTCGCGCCGCGGGTCCACGAAGCGATGGAACGTGCCGCCGGCGCGAACGAGTGCCCCGTGCGTGAAGCGCTTCAGGTCGAGTGGCCCAGCGTCGCAGACGCGCTGGAACTCCGGGTAGGCGGTGAACAGCACCTGGAAGCCGCGGTCGAGGCGGAAGCCGTCGAGTTCGTCGGTACGGACGCGGCCGCCGACGCCGTCGGACGCTTCGAGGATACGGAACGACCGCCCGACCTCGCGCAGTCGCACGCCACAACACAGCCCGGCCAGCCCTGCCCCGACGATCAGCACGTCATGCATTCACCGATTCTCCCAGAGGAGCCGC
>CAZNSL010000652.1:0-3977 GCA_964574975.1 uncultured Alcaligenaceae bacterium
CGACGAGGGTGGTCTTGCCGTGGTCGACGTGGGCGATGATCGCCACGTTGCGGAGGTCGTTACGCGTCGCCTTCATGCGTCCTCGAATGCCCAGGGTGCGAGAGCGGTCGTGCCGCGTCGGGGGTGATGAGTCATTCTACGCACCGCACCGGGCTTTCCCAGGTGCGCCGCCGGCGACCGACTGGACTACACTGAGAATGACGATTCCCAAGGAGATGGTTTCATGCTGCGACTGTACTTGATCCGGCACGCGGAGGCCGTTCCCGGCGACGACCCGAACTACGCCGACGAGGAACGCCCGTTGACGGCCGCCGGCCGAACCGCGGCGCGGAAGCTCGGCGAGCAATTGGCGGCGCACAACGTCCGCTTCGATGCGATCCTGACCAGCCCGCTCGTGCGCGCTCGCGAGACGACGGACGAACTAGTCGCGGGCCTCGGCAAAACCGCGGGACCGGTCGAAGTCGTGGAGGAACTGGAACCGGGCCGCAAGCCGCGCAAGCTCGACCGGGAGTTGGTCAAGCGCGACGGCCAGGCGATCGCGTTGGTCGGCCACCAGCCGGACCTGGGCGACTACGCCGCCCGGCTGATCGGTTCGGAGAAGAAGTCGATCAAGCTGGACAAGCCGGGCGTGGCCTGCGTGGCCTGCGACGATCCGCCGGGCAAGGCGTGCGGCGAACTGGTGTGGTTGCTACCGCCGGAGTGGTTCGATGCGGCGGCCCCGGCCCCGCTGCCGCAAGAGCCGGTGCTGTACGCGGCCAAGGGATGATCGATTAGCGAAGAACGCTTCTGCGAAGCGTCGCTAACCACCCTTCCGCACCCGTCGCGTCAGCCACAGGTCGCTCTGGCCGACACCGCCGGGGCGATCCGATTGGAAGTACACCGTCCGCCCGTCCGCCGGCGTCATCGGAGCCGTGTCGATCGCGTCGGTGTTCACGGCCGGGCCGAACGATTGCAAGTTGCGGAACGGGTCGTCCGGCGCGTCGATGCGGGCCAGCCACAACAGGTCGCCGGGCAGGATCGCGTTCAGGCGGTTGCACAACAGCACCCGGCCATCGGCGGTGAACGACAGGCCGCCGACGGCCCGCTTGTGCGAGTCGCGGCCGAAGGGCACTGCCGGACCGAACGGCTCTTCCTGCGTGCGGCGGCGGCAGACCCAGACGCCGTTGGCAGGTGAACGCATGCTGCTGAACGTCAGCGTCAGCCCATCCGCCGACAGCCAGGGTCGGAACTCGAACTGTGGCGAGTTGACTTCGGGGCCGAGGTTGACCGGCTCGCCCCACGGCTGGTCGAGCGATGGGCGACGGCACATGACCACGTCGGTGTTCGCCCGCAGGCGACGGCTGGAGATGAACACCAGCGTCAGTCCGTCGCCCGACAGGCACGGCCCATCCTCGCAGCCGCGGCTGTTGACGACGGGACCGAGATTGACCGGCTCGCCCCACGCGTCTTGGGGCGACGGGCGGCGACTTTCCCACAGGTCCATGTCGCCCACGCCGCCGGCTCGCTTCGAGGCGAATACGAGTATCCGCTCGTCGGCAGTGACGTAGGGATTCATCTCCTCGACGGGCGAGTTGACGACCGGGCCGAGGTTCTCCGGCGGCGTCCATTCCCATTCCGAAGACGTGAGGATTTCCGTCGCATCCGGCGGCGGCTTCGGCGGCGCGGGCGGCTCGCGGCCGAGCCAGACCGTCAGGCCAATCACAGGCAGTAGCGCTGCCGCGACCACGATCGGCCAGTGGCGGGTTGCATTTCGCGGCACGCCGGGCACCGTCGGCGACGGAACGCTTTCTGGATGGCGGAAGTGTTCGAGACCGCGCTCTAGGAGCGTCGCCACCTCAGCGGAGGTCGCGAAGCGGTTCGTCGGGTCTTTCGCCAGAAGCCGTGCGATGGTCGCCGCGAGCCACGGTGGGGCCGATGGGCCAAGCGTCAGCGGTGCGTCATCGCAGACGCTGCGGAGAACGGCCACGCTCGATTCGCCGCGGAACGGCGGCCGCCCGGTGAGCAGCGTCGTGATGAGTCCACCGAGGCTGAACAGATCGGTGCGGGCGTCGGCCGGCAAACCCTGTGCCTGCTCCGGCGACATGTACTGCGGCGTGCCGGCCACGTCGCCGGAGCGTGTCAGGCCCGGCTGATCGAGGACGCGGGCGAGACCGAAATCGGTCAAGAGTGCCCGGCCGCTGCCGGCTTCGAGGAGGACGTTGGCCGGTTTTACGTCGCGGTGGACCAGCCCTTGGGCGTGTGCGGCCGCAAGGCCGCGAGCGACCTGCCCCGCGACGCTCAGAGCTTCGTCGAGGGGCAGCGGGCCGGCACGGGCGACGCGCTGCGCCAGCGATTCGCCGCGGACGAGTTCTTGCGTCAGGTACGGCCGGCCGTCGTGTTCGCCAACAGCGAACGTGGCAACGACGTTCGGGTGGCCGACGGCCGCCGCTGCGCGGGCCTCGCGCAAGAACCGCACGCGGGCGGTCGGGTCGGCGGCCCACTCCGGAGCCAGCACCTTGAGCGCGACGAGGCGGTCTAGCGACGGCTGCTCGGCCTCGTAGACGACACCCATACCACCGCGGCCCAGCAGCCCGACGACGCGGTATTCGCCAATGCTCGCCGGCACGGCCTCGGCGCGACGACCGCGGTTCGGCTCCTCGACGCGGGCAATGGTCGGGAACAGGTCGCGGATGTCGTCGGCGAACTGCGGGTAGCGGGCGACGTAGTCGGACGGGGCCGGCCGCTCGCCGGCGCGGAGCCGGCGAGCGAACTCCGCCGCGATGGCGTCGAACTCCAGCATGTCGGTCGGGTCGTCGGGCATTGGCGATTTGAGATTTAAGATTTGAGATTTCACATCACACGCCGTCCAGGATCGCCTTCAGCCGCCGCAGCGCCCGCACGTAGCGGTTGCTCGCCGCTTGCGGCGTGATGGCGAACAACTCGGCGACCTCGTCGTTACCGTAATCCTCGTAGTGCCGCAGGGCCAGCACTTCGCGGTCGAGCGGGTCAAGCGCAGCCAAACCCCTCTCCAACTCGGCCACGCGCTCGGCCCGCTGGAGGTGCTGGCTCGGCGAACTGCCGGGGTCGGCCAGTGCTTCCGCCAGCGCCGCGACGGTTGTGCTGTATGGCCCGCCCCCGAGCTGGAGCGGCGTCTCGCGCTCGACACTGCGTTGTTGCGCGCCGAGGTGCCGGCGGTGAACGTCCACGAGCGTCTGCTCGGCGACGAGCCGCAGCCAGCCGGACTCGCTCTGCTCGGGCTTGGCTGCGAACGCGTCCAGCCGTTGCCGGGCGTTCAAGTACACCTCTTGCAAGATGTCCGAGGCATCGACGCGCTGCCGCAGCCGCGGGTCGAGCCGGAACGCGACCATGCGGCGCAAGCGGTCGCGCTGACGTGCCCAAAGTTCGGCGAGTCGGTCGGCGTCGAGCATCGTTGGAATTCGCTGGACGATCGCGAGTTCCGCCAGTCTATCGTGCCGGCGAGATGCATTCACCCCTTTTTTCCAGCGCATCCTGTGTATCTTCCCGCTGCGCCGCGTTTCAAGTCTCATGGGGCGGACATCCCGCCGCCAGCTCCCCCTCACGAGGCCCGTCAATGTCTACAAAATCGCGCCGACCCGTACGACCCTTCCGCCCACGAATCACGCGACTCGAAGACCGCACCGTCCCTGCCACGTTCACGGTGACGACCGGTACCGACGTGGTCAACGCCAACGACAACCTGACCAGCCTTCGCGAAGCCGTCACCCTGGCCAACACCACGGCCGGGGCCGACACGATCAACTTCGCCGCCAATGTCACCACCGCGACGCTAACGGCCGCCACGCTGACCCTGACCGAGACCGGCCAGGGCAACGCAACGACGATCGCCGGCGGCACGACGGGCGTCACGGTCAACCGCGACTTTAACGCCCAGGACTTCTTCGCCGTGTTCACCATCGCGGCGGACGCCAAGGGCATCTTCCGCAACCTGACCATCAGCGGCGGGGCCGGCAGCGAGG
>CAZNSL010000653.1:0-3972 GCA_964574975.1 uncultured Alcaligenaceae bacterium
GGTGGAGTTCTCGCAGTAGCCGTCGCCGTCGACATCGACATACGCCGTGCCGACCGCGGCGCGGCCGTCGTCGTTGACGGCCCAGCCGTAGCTCGACGCCGCACCGACACTGCTGCTGCCGCCGCAGGTGTCGCCGTTGAGCGAGCCCATGTCGCTGACCTGGCCGGTCGCGGTGTCGTAGAGCGCCGAGGAGCTGATGCCGTTCTTGTTCAGGTCGACGTTGACCAGGAGCTTGCCGCCGTTGCGCGTCATCGACCCGTTGTTGGCGATGATTTCGGGCGGCAGGACCTCGATGCCGGTCCTGGCGTCCCAGATGAACTGGGTCGGCCCGTAGAGGCCGGCGGCGCGGCTGCCGTCGCGCGACAGGTCGGTCAGGAAGCCGTCGACGACGGGGAAGTACTGCACGCCGTCGGCGTAGCCGTTGAAGACGAGGTTGGCCTTGGCCGAGGTCCCGGCCTGGGCGACGATGGGTGTTGCCGCGCAGGCGGTATCGGTGGCCGGGTTCGCGCTCTCGGCGGCATCCCAGTACTCGGCCTCGGAGACCAGCATGCGCGGCGCCGTCGGGTAGCCGCCGGAGACGATCTCCTCCATGTAGAGCACATAGCTCTGGCCGGGCTTGAGATTCGTGATCTTGAAGCGGCCGTCGGGGCCGGCCTTGCCCTGCGTCATGGCGCCGGTCATCGCCGACACCGCGTCACCGATCGGGTCGGCAACGTTGCGGGCGACGATGTTGATGCCGCTGTACGGCGTGCGGCCGTCCTTCAGGCGCAGCACGCCGCCGATCGAGCCGGTGCCGGTCCGGTAGGCCGCGGTCGGGTACAGGCTGGAGATCGCTGCGATGTCGTCGGGCATGTCGATCGAGCTCATCTGGCGCCCGAGGTCGTTGTACGGATTGATGTAGGGGAACATCGTCTCGACCTTGGCGTAGGGCAGGTCGGTGCCGCCCGACCCGGGCGCGTGGCGAGCCGCCACGCAGCCGGGCACGCCGGGGAAGAGTTCGGTCGGACCGGGCCAGCTGAATGTCGCCATGGGCCCGTTGACCTGCGAGTGCGACAGGTTGAACGCGTGGCCGAACTCGTGCGTCATGACCCCGACGAAGAGGTTTCCGTTCGGGTCGTTCGCGCCCACCGCCCAGCCGTTCATGATCGCGGTCGCCTCGACGATGGTGTCCTCGTAGCCGTCGCCGTCCGTGTCCTCGGCGATCTCCGGCATCGCGATGCCCAGCACGTCGTACTTGGAGACGCCGAAGTAGCTCTCGACGATGCTGCCGTCGGTGTCGTAGATCACGTGCAGGCCGCCGCCGTTGTAGGCGCCGAGCACCTTGGCGACATTCGCCGCGGTGACGTCGCCGCCGATGCTCGGCACCTTGGTGAAGTCGCCGACCACCTTGGCCTTGAGCGTCGAGGTCGCGACCTTGCTCCACTGGTTGAGGGCGTTGGCGACGAGCTGGTCCGCGCGTTCGTTGGTGATGAAGGGCGTGCTGCCGTCGAAGTCGTAGGTGAAGACGCCCAGGTCGGTATAGACGGGGATCGGCTTGCTGGTGTTCCAGCGCAGCGGCTGCGGATTGCCCGGCTTGTCGTTGGTGTAGAGCACCCCGGCGGCATGCGCCGCGATGCAGGAAGTGGCGGCGGCCAGCAGGGCCACGAGCCATCGGGTCGTCGTCGCGGCCATCAGCGCATCACTCCTTTTTCGATCCACTTGCCGGCCGCGGCGCGATTGACCAGCGACATCAGCGTCGCGGCGTCCACGGCCCCGGCAGGGCTGCGCAGCAGTGCCGATTCGGCCGCCGTGAGGTAGCCGGGGCTGACCTCGACGCCGGCGAACAGCCCGCGGTTGAACTGCCCGTTGGCCATGCGACCGCCGGTCGACACGAACTTGCCCTGCGACAGGCCGATCGTCGTGCGCAGGCCCGTCTTGGATGCCGGCCGGTTCATGAAGGCCACGACCTGCTCGTCCTTGTGCCAGGTCGGGAAGCCTTCGGGCGCCCTGGCCACCAGGAACCGGCCATCGGCCATCTTGCGCGACGTGAGCAGGCCGTACTGGCGGAACGTGAAGTCCTTGTTCGGCGTGAGCTTGCGCTTGGCCGACGCGGCGACCGCGATCGTGACCTCGGTGAACGGCACGCCCTGGGCGTCGACACCGTCCGCGACGCTCTTGACCCGGCCCGAGACGATGACGTCGGACTCCCCGATCAACCGGGTGAGATTGCTCGGCGCGAGCTGCGCCGCGGTGACGGGCAGGGCCAGTGCCGCTCCGGCGACGATCGCCAGCGCGCGCCGCAGGCGGCGCCAGGTTCGAGGCAAGGTTGCCACAGGGGTGGGAAAGGTCATCTGGGAACTCCGGATCGATGGGGCCCCGGTCCGACGCGCGGCATCGGCAGGGCCGGATCGGCGCCGCCTCGGCCGGGGAATGGCTGAGGATAGCCACGCCCCCCGGCCCGCGCCCCACCCGCGATGGGTGGCTAGTGGCAACCCTCGGTTCGAGCCGGTCGGGGCGAACACCCCGCGGCGCGTCTGGACTGGCCTCACCAATCCAGTGCTTGCCGGCCCAGGCCCGGACGGCCCATAGTCGGCCGACTCCGCTCAGCGACATCGACATGGGACTGACCGACTTGCGTGCCGCCTGGCGGGCGAGCGCGCCGCCGATCCGAGGCACGGACATTCGAGGGCTCGCGCGCCTGGGCGTGGACGCCACCATCGGCATCACCGACCTGGTCGAGGCGATGCACCACACCATCGCTTCGGGTGCCGGCATCGTCGGCCGCCAGGCCTCGGGACGCACGACCGGCATCACGGGCGCGGTCTACGGCAGCGTGCGCGGCGTCACGCGCGGCGTCGGACGCGGTCTCGACGGCCTCCTGGGGACCGTGACGGGGCCGGCCGCCGCGAATGCCGGCGGGCGCGGTCGCGAAGCCTTCGTGGCCGCGCTCAACGGCATCTGGGGTGATCACCTCGCCGCCAGCGGCAACCCGCTGGGGATACGGATGGCGCTGCGCACCGAGGGCCGGGCGCTGGATCCCGGTGGCGCGCCGCTCGCGGCGCAGATCGCGACGCCGCGACCGCGCCTGCTGGTGCTGGTACACGGCCTGTGCATGAGCGATCTGCAGTGGGAGCGCAGGGGGCACGACCACGGGCGGACCCTGGCCGCCGCGTTCGATGCCACGCCGCTGTACTTGAACTACAACAGCGGCCGGCATGTTTCGGAGAACGGGCGCGACTTCGCCGAGCTGCTGCAGCGACTGGTCTCGCATTGGCCGGTCGCCGTCGAGGAGCTCGCGATCGTCGGGCACAGCATGGGCGGGCTGGTGGCGCGCAGCGCCTGCCACCTCGCGGCGGTGGACGGGCATGCATGGCTCGGTCTTCTGCGCAGGCTCGTCTTCCTGGGCACCCCCCACCACGGCGCCCCGCTCGAGCGCGGCGGCCGTCTAGTGGACGGCGCGCTCGGCCTCAGCCCCTTCGCCGCGCCGCTGTCCGGGCTGGGCAAGGCCCGCAGCGCCGGCATCACGGACCTGCGCTACGGCAACGTCCAGGACGCCGACGGGCAGGGTCGCGACCGCCACGCACAGCATCGCGACGACCGCCGGCCCACGCCGCTGCCGGCCGGCGTCGCCGCCTACCTCGTTGCCGCCCAGCTGGCCGGGCACCCGGGCAACCTGCACGGACGCGTGCTCGGCGACGGCCTGGTGCCGCTGCCCAGCGCACTGGGCCAGCACCGCCGGCCCGAACTCACACTGTGCGTGCCGGCCTCGCACAAGCATGTGGTCGCCGAATGCAGCCACCTGGACCTTCTGTGTCACGAGAAGGTCACCGCCAGGCTGCGCGCCTGGTGGTCGGAGTGAGACTTCCGCCCCCACCAGCTCACCACGTTCGCGGCCCCGAGGGGGTGCTCGGTGGCTTCGGGCGGCGCGTCGCCGACCGGGAGCCCGTCAGCGCGCGGGCAGGAAGGGCAGGATCAGCGCCCGCGCGTCCACCC
>CAZNSL010000654.1:0-3961 GCA_964574975.1 uncultured Alcaligenaceae bacterium
AAGCGTTCTTGGAACGAATCGGAACGCTTCTGCGAAGCGTCGCGAACCGGGGAACGCCCGTAGGTGTTGTAAGGACCGCCTACCCCGCGGGTTATCCCCGCGGGGGGCGGGGCCGCCGGAGGGCAGGCTTTGCCGACGGACGCCGAAGCCGTGGATGCCTGGGTTCGGGCCACACTGGCGCGCGCCGTCGCCTACGCCCGCTCCCTGGTCCGCGATCTGCCCACGGCTGAGGATGTCGCCCACGATTGCTACGCCCGGCTACTGGCCAAGGCCGACCAGTACGACTTGCCGCGCGACGGCACGCGCCTCCTGTTCCGGTCGATCACCAACGCGGCGATCAACCGGACGACGCGCGAGAAGGCCTGGCTGACGCTCGGCTCCGGCGACGACGAAATCGAGGCGGCCGACGATCGCGCCCCGGAACCGCTGGCGATCCTGCTCGACCGCGAGTTGGGAGCAGCCGTCGAGGAGGGCTTGGCCAAACTCGGCGTGCCGCAGCGGGCCGCCCTGGAGATGCGCAGCCTCGGTTTCAGTTTGCAGGACGTGGCCGACGCGCTCGGCACGACGCCGGGCAACGCCGGTGTGATCGTCCACCGCGCCCGGCTCGTCCTGGCCCGGCACTTGTCCGCCCGCGACGAGGTTTCGACGGAATGACGCCACAGCCAACCGACGACGACCCGCTGTTCGGCCTCGTGCGCCGGCACCTGCTCGCCGAGTCGGCGGGTATCGACGCCGGGCCGCTTTACGCGCGCCTGCGCGGCCCTGCGTATCCGGTGCCGGCCCGGCCGCGCTGGCGGCGTTGGACGGCCGGGGCACTGGCGTTCTCCGTGGCACTGGCCGCCGGGTTCGTCGGCGGGCTGTCGCTCGCACCCGGCCCGGTGCGGGCCAGTGCCGAGGTGCTGGTCAAGGAGGCGCAGGCCGTCCACGCCCAACCGCTCGACCGCTGCTACCTCGTCGAGACTCGGCCGGAGCCGGGGTTCCTCGCAGGCAACTACCCACTGCTCGCCCAGACGCGCGTCTCGCGCGTCTGGACCCGCGGCGATCGCTTCTGGGTCGAGTCGACGGAGCCGCACCGCCAGTGGGCCTGGGGCCGCGACGACGAGGGCAACTTCTGGATGACCATCGGCCGGGTCCGCGGCGTCCGCTTCGAGCGGAAAGAACTGCCGCCGCCGTTGGCCGTCGCCGTCGAGGTGTACAGCATGAAGGTCGAGTCGCTGTTGGGCGACGTGTTGCGTCACTTCGACCTGGAGCGCGAGCCGGGCGACGATGCCAGCACGGCCGTCATCCGCGCGACGCCGCGGCGCGGCCGGCCGGTGCCGGGCCTGCGCGGCGCGACCTTGACCATCGACGCGGAGACGAAGGTGGTGCGCAAGGCCGAGCTGTACCGCACGGTCAGGGGCCAGCCGGCCGCCACCGTGACGTTCACCCTCGCCGACAGCCGCACGCAGGACGACAAGCTCTACAGTCCCGAGGGGCACCTGACGGCCCCCTACGAGTTGCTGACCGCGGCTTCCGACCCGCAGCGGCGCGCGGAGTTGGTGCGTCGGTTCTTCCCGCGCATGGTCGACGGGCAAATGCCGCCGCCGAAGGGCTTCCCCAAGGGCAAGCCGCCGGCGAACCACCCTTAAGCCCGACGCGCCAGCGAGAGAGGTTTTCGTCCCTCGCTGGCGCGTCGGGCTTTACGGGCGTTCGTATCATGACATCATGAGACACACCCTCGCGCTCCTCGTCTTCGCGGCCGCCCCGTGCGTGGCGGGCGGCTTGCCGGCGCTCGCCGAATTCCGTCTCGCCGACGCCGCCGGCAAGGTCCACGCGAAGGCCGACTGGCGGGACAAAAAGGCCGTCGTCCTCATCTTCGTCGCCACCGAATGCCCGATCTCCAACGGCTACGCGCCCGAATACAAGTCGCTCGCCGCCGACTACGGTGCGAAGGGCGTCGCCGTCTACGCCGTCTACAGCGACGCCGACGTGACCGCTGGTATCGCAGCCAAGCACGCCAGAGAGTATGGCCTGACGTTTCCCGCGCTGCTCGACGCCGACCAAAAAGTAGCGAAGTCCACCGGAGCCACGCGGACTCCGGAGGCAGTCTTGCTGACGCCGGCCGGACAGGTCGTCTACCGCGGCCGGATCGACAACAAGTACGAACCGAACGGCAAACGCCGCGACGCGCCGACCGAGCGTGACCTACGAGCCGCACTCGACGCCCTGCTCGTCGGCAAGCCGGTGCCGGCCGGGCAGACCAAGGCCGTTGGGTGCCCGATACCGTTTGCGAAGTGACGGGTGTTTCTCGTTCCCAGGCTCTGCCTGGGAACGCACTACCTTGGCGGCTCCGCCGCCGTACACAGTGAGGCTTGGCCCACCGGGGTTCGGCCGGCAGAGCCGACGGGACAGTGCGTTCCCAGGCAGAGCCTGGGAACGAGGCGAAAGGGACAAACGATGACGATGCGTTACGGATATGCCTTCGCTGTTGCGATGATCGTCGCGCCGACCGCCGTTGCCAACGAGGTAACGTTTTCCAAGCACGTCGCGCCGATACTCCACAAACACTGCGCGACCTGCCACCGTCCCGGCGAAGTCGGGCCGTTTCCGCTGCTCGCCTACAAGGACGCCGCCAAGCGAGCCGATTTCATCAAGGAGGTCACGTCCGACCGACGCATGCCACCCTGGAAGGCCGTCCACGGCACCGCCGAGTTCCGCGACGAGCGGCGGCTCTCCGACGACGAGATGAAGACTCTGGCGAAGTGGGCCGACGACGGCGCGCCGGAGGGCGACCCGAAGGACTTGCCGCCGGCCCCGACGTTCCGCGATGGCTGGCACCTCGGCGAACCCGACCTGATCCTCAAGATGCCGAAGCCGTACACGGTCCCGGCCGGAGGCCGCGACCTGCAACTGTGCTTCGTCGTGCCGATCCCCGTCGATGAGAACAGAACCGTCGCCGCGATCGAGTTCCACCCCGGCAACCGCAAGGTCGTCCACCACGCAATCTTCTACCTCGACGCTACCGGTATGGCCCGGCTCAAGGCCGGTCGCGACGGGCACTACGCGAGCTTCGGCGGCCCCGGCATCCTGCCGACTGGCGGCCTCGGTTCCTGGGCACCCGGCGCGGAACCCCGCCGGCTGCCCGATGGCGTGGGCAAGTTCATCCGCAAGGGGTCCGACCTCGTCTTGCAGATCCACTACCACCCGGTCGGTAAGGAAGAGACCGATCAGTCATCGCTCGGTGTCTTCTTCACCAAGAAGCCGGCGGAGAAGCTGGTCGCCGGCATCGGCCTGATCAACCGCAAGATCGACATCCCGGCCGGCGCGAAGGACTACACGCGGACCGCCAAGTCGGAGCCGCTGCCGGCCGACTGCACGGTCCTCGCCATTGGGCCGCACATGCACAACCTCGGGCGCGAGATGAAGGTCGAGGCCCGATTGCCGGACGGCACGGTCAAGCCGATGATCCACGTCGCCGACTGGGACTGGAACTGGCAGGGGTCGTACGCCTACAAGGAGCCGGTGCGGTTGCCGAAGGGCACCGTGCTGCACCTGGAGGCGAAGTTCGACAATTCGACCGACAACCCACGCAACCCGTCGAACCCGCCGAAGCGCGTCACGTGGGGCGAGGAAACGACCGACGAGATGTGCCTGTGCGGCTTGCAGGTCATCGCCGACACGAAGGCCGACTTGCTCAAGATTGTGACGATGCGCGGCAACGGCCTGGGCCTGATCCTGGGCGGCGGCGTGACCCGCGATGTGCTGGAAGACGGCCCGCGCGGCGACGTGACGATCCCGGAGCGGTTCAAAGCGGTGCTGGGGCTATACGACAAGAACAAGGACGGCAAGCTGTCGCCGACGGAGGTCGACGCGATGCCGGAGCGGATGCGAACGCTGGTGAGAGCGTATTTGCGGTAACCCGTAGTCTGAGAAGTGGTTATCCGCAGATTTCGCAGATGACGCAGATTCAAGACAGATAAGA
>CAZNSL010000655.1:0-3951 GCA_964574975.1 uncultured Alcaligenaceae bacterium
GCCCGCCAGCCGTAGCGCCACGCGCATCAAGAACCTGGAGTGCCCCTCCGACCTATTCGCAGAGAACCCGTTCACGGTACTGGCCGATTCGCAGTCGGGTGTCGCTTACGGGGGCATGTACGCCGGCACCAGCTACGCGGGCAACTTCGGCTCGGTTGCCTATCACCCGACCAACGGCCCGCCCGGACCGAGCATCAACGACGGCGTCCTATTCATGACCGGACCAGCCTCCTATCCGCAGCCGGCCGCCCGCAACCGGCCGATCGGACTGACCGACATCGCGGACGGCACGAGCAACACCATCCTCGTCGGCGAGAAGTTTCACCACGACCCGGTCTTCGACCAGATTCCCGCACCCCAGCGCAGCAACCTCCTGATGCACCAGTGGTCGATGTGGGCCTGGTCGGGCGGTTTCAAAGGATCGGGCCACGTGTTTGCCAGCGCGGCAGTGACGATCAACCACCGCGTGGCGAACGTCGCTGGCGGCTACATCGAGCAGGACCGGCGGGTCAACGCCTGGGGCAGTGGCCATACAGGCGGGGCCAACTTCGGACTGGCCGATGGTTCAGTGCGCTTCCTCCGCGATTCGCTGACCCGGACCACCCTGCAGTATCTCAGCACCCGTGCCAAGGGTGAGGTCATCAACGAAGAGTATTAGCCCCGTTCCGGGAGCCGTGCGCCGCCATGTACCCGCCTTGCGCTCGCCTGATGCCGCTCGTCGCCTTGGCCGCCCTCGGTTGCGGCGGTCCCACACACATCTTCGGCACCGTCGAGGGCGTGGTGCGCATCAAAGGCAAGCCGGTCGAAGGGATCTACCTGGAGTTTACACCGGACCCCGACCGGGGCGGCCGTGGCCCCTCGTCGCAAAGCACGTCCGGCCCCGACGGGCGCTACACCCTGAAATGCACCGACGCGAAGAGCGCGGTCTCGACCGATGGAGCCGTCGTGGGCTGGCACCGCGTGTTGGCCTACGATTTGAAGCGCCCCACGGCAGTCCAGGGCGAGGCACCGAAGCCGTCGCGGGTTGCCGATGTGTACTCTCAAATCGACACTACGCCCCTGAAGTTCGAAGTGAAGCCAGGTCAACAGACATTCGAGATCGACCTTCCGTAACCGTTCGCCCGCCGAGTCGCTGCATTCTATACCATCCCGATGCGCCGCCATACCCGGGCGGTCAATCCTCCGCTGCTTGGAAAGGACCCGTCGATGAGTTCACACTGGCTGCGCCCATTGCGCCCGAACCGCCGCCCGTTCCTCCGTCCACGTGCCCGCCTCGCCGTCGCGTCCCTCGAGGATCGCGCCGTCCCGACGACCGTCCCATTCAGCCTGGCCGGCGGCGACCTGATGCAGAACTGGACGGATCCCGCGCTCATCGTCAACAACGATGACTGGAGCCTGGTGCCGAGCATTACTGGCTACCGCGGCGACGATGTCACGACGCAGATCGGCGTCGATCCGCAGACCATCCTCGCGGATGCGTCGGGCGTCATCGACGTGAACGCCAACCAGGCCAGCCCCGATACGTTCACGAGCGGCGGCATGACCGAGTTCGACGGCATCCCCGACCCCACGGTCGCGTTTCAGGGTTCCGGTACCTCCGATGTCCCCAACCTGGTCTTCTACCTCGACGCGAGCAACCGCCAGAACGTCCGCGTCCGCTACACCCTCCGCGACATCGACGGCGGTGCCGACAACTCCGTCCAACCCGTCGCGCTCCAGTACCGCATCGGTGGAACGGGGGATTACGTCAACCTGCCGGCAGGGTTCGTCGCGGACGCCTCCTCGGGGCCGAACCTAGCCACTCTGACGACCGCCGTGGACGTGACGCTGCCGATCGCCGCGGACAACCAATCGCTCGTCGAGGTCCGTGTCCTCACGACGAATGCGGCCGGTAGCGATGAACTGATCGGCATCGACGACATCACTATCAGCAGCGAGCCGCGCACCAGCCCCGGCGTCCTCCAGTTCGACACAGCGACCTACACGGTCGACGAGTTTGCCGGCACCGCGACGATTACGGTCACTCGCACGACGGGCACCGTCGGTGCGGTCAGCGTGCAATACGCGACCTCCGACGGCACGGCCACGGCCGGCAGCGACTACACGACCTCCGCCGGCACGCTCAACTTTGCCGATGGCCAGGGGTCGGCCACGTTCACCGTGCCGATTACCAACGACGCGACGCAGGAGCCGGACGAGACCGTCATCCTGACCCTGTCGAATCCGACTGGCGGCGCAACGCTCGGCACGCCGAACCCCGCGACGCTTACCATCGTCGACAACGACGCGCCGGGCGTCCTCCAGTTCTCCACGGCAAACTTCCGCCGCGGCGAGAACGGCGGCACGGCGACGGTCACCGTGACTCGCACGGTCGGGACCGGCGGAGCGGTCAGCGTGCAATACGCCACATCCGACGGCACGGCCACGGCCGGCAGCGACTACACCGCGACGAGCGGCACGCTGAACTTTGCGGCTGGCCAAGCGTCGGCAACGTTTACGGTCGCCATCGCCGATGACACAGTCCTGGAGGGAGGCGAGACGGTCAACCTGACGCTCACGAATGCGACCGGTGGTGCAACGCTCGGCACGCCGGCGACGGCCATTCTCACCGTGTTGGACAACGACCTGTTGCTCAACGAACTCGAAGTCGATCCGCCGGGTGCCGGTGCACTCGGCACCGATGAGCCGTTCGAATACGTCGAACTCCGCGGCACGCCGGGCGCGTCGCTCGCGGGCTACTACTTCGTCTCGGTCGAGGGTGAAGCGGGCGGCCCGACGCCGGGACAGGGCGTGTTCGACTTGGTCATCGACCTGTCGGGGCAATCGCTGGGATCCAACGGACTACTCATCATCAAGGCCCCCGCGGCGGGGCACACAGTCATCGAACCAGCAACGACCGTACTCGAGTTACCCGAGTTCACAACCGTCGGAGGTATCCTCGAGAACTTCACCAACTCGTTCCTGATCGTGCTCGCCACCTCGGCCCCAATCGTGGGCACGGACTACGACACCGACGATGTTCTGGTGGAAGGCAGCCAGTTCCTCGGCACGCTGGAGTTGGATTCCATCGGCGGGCAGGTCATCGACGGTGCCGGCTTCATCGACTCGTCGCCACAGGGCGAACTCGTCTACGGCGTCGAGTTTCCGTCCGTCTTCCAATTCCCCGCTCCGGCAGCGGCCACGCGCCTGCCGAACGATCTGACGCCACTCTCGGTACCAGCGTTCTACTACGGCGAACTGACGTTTACGACCAACACGGAATTGGCGTACGACCCGCAGCCGGGCTACAACAATGCCCCGACTGGCGCGGTGCTGACGCCGGGCGGCGCGAACTTCGGTGCCCCAGCCGCCGCACCGACGGTGGAGGCCGTTGTGGTCAACGCCGGACAGACCAACGCGAATCAGCGGTCGAAGGTAACCTCGATCACCGTGCGGTTCAATACCGTCGTTACATTCGCCGGTGCGGTCGATGCGGCCTTCGGCCTGTCGCGGATTGGCGGCGGAGCGGTCGGCGGGTTTACGGCCACCGCCAACGTCGTCAACGGCAAGACCGAAGTAACGCTATCGGGCTTCACCGGGGCCGAGACGCAGTTCGGCTCGCTGGCCGACGGCCGTTACGCGGTCGTCGTCCGGGCCAATCAGGTCACGGCGGGCGGGCAGCAACTCGACGGCGACGGTAACGGCACCGGCGGCGACGACTTTACGTTGAACGGCACGACGACGAACGGCCTGTTCCGGCTGTATGGCGACGTGACCGGCGACGGCACGGTCAACGCCGCCGACTTTGGCCCGTTCCGCAACGCCTTCGGCACGTCCGTCGGCAACCCGCTGTACCTGGACTTCCTGGACGTCAACGGCGACGGGACGATCAACGCCTTCGACTTCGCTCAGTTCCGCACTCGCTTCGGCAGTTCGGTGCCGTAAGGCGAGTCGACTCGGCGAGAATCCGTA
>CAZNSL010000656.1:0-3941 GCA_964574975.1 uncultured Alcaligenaceae bacterium
CCGAGGCCGAGTACGTAGACCGCAAGCGAGGCCAGGGCCAGGCCCGCCAGGGCGACGTCCGCCGGCGAGCGGGTGGCATCGCCCGGGCGGGCGCCCTGTACAGTAGCTTGGGGTATCGGGATCACGACCGGAACCGCGGGCCCCGGCACCGGCGCGGCCTCGGCCCTTGCGGTCGACGGCTCCGCTGCCGGTACGGCGAAAAGACCCTCCGCCGCTCCGGCGGAGAGCCAGCGGCCGGACCGGCCGTCCAACAGCATGTCGTCGGCCGTCAACAGTCCGGAGTCGGCCATCTGCCGCAACTGAGCGAGGGCGAACGGGCCGTACTTCTGTCCGCCGCGTGCGTAGTACCACGCCTCCGCCGCGGGGCCCGTCGCCCCGATCCCGTCGGTCATTGCGAGCCCCCCGGAACGCCGCCACGGCTGCGGCGGCGCAGAATGTCCGCGATCGCCAGGCCCCCGCCGAGCAGGGCCAGTTTCCCGAGCGGCTTCCAGTTCACGGGCGTGCAGCCCGACTTAGCAGTCGTCGGCGCGGCTTACCGCCGCGCGGGGCCGCCCTTGGCCGCGGCCTTCGCCGGCGGCGGCACGAGCCGCTCGTAGTCCCGCGCCAGCGAAAGGTACGGCTCAAGCGGCTGGCGGTTCACCGCGGTGAAGTAGACGTCCTCGACCTTCCACGCGCCGCCCCAGTCCACAAGGTGGAACACGCCCTCGAGGAGGCGGACGCCGCCGCCCTCGGCGAACGACACCCGGCAGCCGACGAGATGACCACCTCCGACGTCGGCGGGGGCCGCCGCCTCGTCCGTCAACTCGAACCGGAGCAAGTCGCCGCCGTCGTCGGCGTCGTCGGCGTCGAACAGGCGCAGGGCCGGGGCCAGGTTCGCCGTCACGTACTGGGCGGCGTCCTTGGCCGACCGGGCGGCGGCGAACCGCTCGCACACCTCGCGGGGCTCCAGCGGCCGGAGCGGCTCGACGACGAACGCGAGGAAGGCCAGGGCCGCCAGCGGCGCGCCGGCGAGTGCGGGCACGGCCCAGCCGGCGTCGGCACCGCCCGCGGCCCGGACGGCGGCGTACGGGCCCGCCTGGTGGCGGAGGGCGACCGGCCACAGCAGGGCGACCGCACCGAGGTAGAGCGCCACGTCGAGGAGCGGGGACGTGATGGACGCGGCGAAAACGATGTCGGTCACGAGGTAGCCGGCGGCGACGGCGAGTGGCCACCACGCCGGCACCGGGGACGCGAGCCGCCGGCCGTTGACCGCCGCCATGACCCCCGCCCACAGCGGGGTGAACGCGACGCCCAGCCACGCGATCGCCACCGGATTCCAGGCACGGCGTGGAGGCGCGGCCGGTCCCGCCGGGACGATGTGAGGCGCGGGGGCCGCGACGGCTTGCGGTACCTCGCCGGTGGCGGCGGGGTCGACGGGCGGTGGGGCGATGCCGGGGAGCCGTGCGAGCGGCACCCAATCGCCGCCGCCGACGGGGCAGGCGAGGGTTTGCCAGGTCGCCGCGCCGGAGGCCAACCGCTCGTGAACGCCGGCGAGGTCGTGCGGCCCCTCGGGCACGTCGCCCGTCAGCAGCCAGAAGCGCCGGCCGGTCTCGGGTGGTCGGTCAGGCATGTCGGCCCCCCACAGGTCCCAACCCGCCCGCGCCCGGGCCGCGGCGGCCCCGGGCAACGAATCCGCCTGTCACTCATCGTCGATGTCACCCATAGTATGCATCCCTGCGCGGGCGTGCAACGGCCGTTGGTGGATTCTGCCGGCCGACAGCGGTTCGGCGACGCCGCGCGCGGCCGGCGCGAGGAACTGGGGCTGACGCAGGCGGAACGGCCCGAGCGGGCCGGCATCCACCGCACCCACCTGTCCGACGTGAAGCGCGGGTCGCGCAGCCTCAGCCTCGTCGACGTCGAGCGGCTGGCCGGGGCGCTCTCGCTCACGATGTGGGAGTTGTTCCGCCCGGTCGACGGGGCGTGACGGGCACCGGCCCTGTGGCACCGGCCGCGGTCATCCGGTGACGTGCGGCTCGTCCGGGGGCTCCGTCGGCGGGGATCGGCGGCCTGTGTCGGGGCACACGACCGTGGTCAGCCGGCCGTGGGCGTCGTATCCGTAGGTGACGCGGCCGGAACCGGCGGGTGAGTTGCCCTCGGGCGGAACGCCGTGCTCAAACGTCTCCACGTGCGGCCCGGCCGGGACGAACCCACCGCCCGCGACCGGCCGCCGCAGGTCGATGGTCAGCCGCAGCCCTCCGTCCGTCGGCAGGGTGACGAACACCCCGCGGCGCGTTGCGGACGGGTCGGTGACGCCGTCGGGCACGCCGGCAGCGTCCGCGGAGTGGCGAGTGCCCAGGCGAACAGTGCGGACCGGTTGGCCGTCGAGAAGGACATCGATCCACACGTCCGGGGTCGAAGGGTCTGCGGACATAGGCACCTCATCGAGGCAGCGCTGCGGAGAGTGACACCGGGCGTACGCTCACGGTACACGGCGGGCCGCGCCGGGCAAGGCCGGCTCACGGCCCGGCCGGCGGCGGCTCCAGGCCGGACGGCGTGATGACGGCGCACGGCGTCGCCAGCGGCAGGCGGTCCGGCCACTCCCTGGCCAGCACGCGGGCGGAGGCCGCGAACGCCGGCGGCACCTGGTAGATGAGCGAGTTGTGGAAGCAGACCGCGTCCCGGACGACCGCCGGCCAGCCTCCGACGCCTGGAGGTAGGCGTCGGTCCCGTAGAGGTGGAACTCCAGGGACGCGTCGAACCGCAGCGGGGTGTCGCGCGGCACCGCCAGCCGCAACTCGCCCAAAAGCGTCCGCGCGGGCCGGCAGCGGCTGCGTCGGCTGAAGCAGCGAGTCGCGAGCGGCGACATGGCCGGCCCGCACGTACGCCCTGCACCACGGTGCCGTCCCATACACGCCGGCGACGCCGAACGGACCGAACGCCGCCTCGGCCTCAGCCCAGCGAGCGGCGAAGCGGCGGTCCCAGCCGGCCGGCAGGTACACGTCCTGGTGGGCCAGCACGACGATTCCGTGCCGGGCTTGCCGCATGGCCGCGTTCAAGGCGTCGGCGACACTTGGCGGCCGCTCGGTGATGAGCCACTCGTGAGGCGAACCGGTCTGAAAACACGGCGAGGCGAGCAGGTTCGCCTCCAGGATCACCTGATCACTGGCGCAGGCAACGACAGTCAACGATACCTGCGGCAACATGTCGATGCCGCCGGCGTCGGGCAGCGGGTCGCCGCGGACGGTGTACTGGTCGACGTCGAATTGCCGACGGGCGGCGGGGTGGACGCCGAGTGCAGTCCAGGCCGGCGCAAGGGTGGCGTGGCCGGAAGAAGCCGGCGACACAGGACGGGCGGGAGTTGCGGCGGTACAAGCGACGGGACTTGGAACGGTTTCGACCTGCAATCTAGTCTGTTTAGGGGATTGATTCAAGCCGCCGCCGTGGGAAAATCCTCCCGCCGATCCCCCGACGTGATTTGCCGCACCGGCCGCCGGGCACCCGCCGGCGGCCCGGAGCGGCCCGCCGCGGGCGGCATGTCACCGCACCACCTGGCCCGCCCAGGAAGGCACCTGCCATGCGTCCGCGTACGACCCGCTCCTTCCCCGACCCGGTCCGCCTCTTGATCGAGCGGCTGGAGCGCCGGGAGGTCGTCTCCGAGACGCTCAGCGCCCTGGCGGCCGGGGTGGCGTTCGCCCCAACCGTACCGCCGGTCGCCCGCCTGGACGTGCCGGCCGTCCGCCCGCCGTCCTTCACCACGACGGCCGCACCGCCGGCACCGGCCGGCGTGCCTTGGGGCGTGAGCCTGTCCAAGCCCGAAGAGAGTGCCGCCCGCCGCGCCCAGGCGGTCGAGCCTCTGCTGAAGGCCGCGGCGTCCGCGTGGAGCGACCCGTTCGCCGACGGCGAGTGGGCCGGCGACGTGCCGGTGGCCCGCCGCCAGGTCCCCGCGGACGGGGGCGACGACG
>CAZNSL010000657.1:0-3937 GCA_964574975.1 uncultured Alcaligenaceae bacterium
CGAACTCCTTGGCCACCAGGTTCATGCCGTCGTGCAGCGAACTGACGATGCAGCCTTGTGCCGCCCGGTACAGGGCGTAAACGTCCTCGGGGCCGCAGTGTTCGTTGACGAACGCGACCGGCTCCCAGTCGCGGGTGCCGTGCCGCCAGTTGATCTCGCCGGCCAACGATTGCACCTCGGCGCAGAGCCGGCGGTAGGCCGGCAACTCCGTCCGGCTCGGCGCGCCGAGTTGGAGGAAGTGGAACCGCCCGGCCCATTCCGGGTGCCGCTCCAGCAGTCGGTCGACTGCCTGGAGCCGCTCGGGGATGCCCTTCGTGTAATCGACCCGGTCGACGCCGACCAACAGCGGCAATTCGCCCAGGCCGTGCCGGTCGCGCAAGGCGTCGGCCCGCCGCTCCCAGTCGTCGGCGAGGTAGTCCGCGGCCAGGTCCGGATCGACGCTGATCGGGAACGGGCGGACCCGCGTGTGGTGGCCGCCGCGGCCGACGCTGAATTGCTCGCGACAGATGCGCGACTCCATCGCCCGGTCCACGGTCTCCAGGAAGTTGTTGCAGTGATACTGAATCTGGAACCCCAACAGGTCGTTGCCGAGCATGCCATCGAGCAACTCGCACGCCCACGGGCAGATGCGGAACGTCTCCGGGTGTGGCCAGGGGATGTGCCAGAATTGGGCCACCACCAGGTCCGGCCGCGCCTCCTTCAGAAGCCGCGGCAACAGCGCGAAGTGGTAGTCCTGGACGAAGACGACGGCCGGGCCGCCGCGGGCTTCCTCCAGGACCGCGGCAGCGAACAGCTCGTTGACCTCACGGTAGACGGCCCAGTGGTTCGGGTCGAATGTGGGCCGCTGGTAGACCTGGTGGCACAGAGGCCAGAGGGTGTCGTTGGCGAACCCGTAGTAGTAACCCAGCTCCTGTTCGTGGGTCAGCCAGACGCGGCGCAGCGTGTAGGTCGGGTCGTCCGGCGGGACGCGGACGCGGCCTCGCGCGTCCGCCGTTTGGCGGTCGGCGTCGCCCGACCCGTGGGCCACCCACACCCCGCCGCAGGCCTGCATGACCGGGTCGAGGGCTGCGGTCAGCCCCCCGGCCGGCTTCAACAGCGACGGAACGCCCTCGCGCAGCCGGTGGATGTACGGCTCGCGGTTAGCGACCACGATCAACTTCGCCCCCCCAAGCCGCGAACGCGCGATGTCCTGAAGTCGGTCTTTAGTCCAGGCCACGGGGGTCTCCCGGTTGTCGGGTGCGGGTGAGGTAACGAACTTACTGCCAAGTGCCGCCCGAAGGCGATTCGGGTACTGCAATTGCACCACCCCCAGGCAAGGCGCGTACCACTGGGCGGGGCCAGCGCGGTCCCGGAAGCCCCAGATCGCCGGCCGGTGGGGTCAGCGGGTCGGCCTACTGGTGCCGTAACCGCTGCTTGAAGAAACTGTTACATTGACTGGTAGGCAGGTGACGTTACGCGGGCAAGGATGACGAACCTGGCCGAATTTCGGCCCGCGATACGTCCGGGGCGGCCCCGTGGGGCCGGGTGACCGATGGCGAAACTGTCCACGATGACCAAATCGCTGGCCAGCGGCCCTGCGAGCCTCGCGGCCCCGGCAGCCTGGCCTGGCGTCGCCGGGCCGGTGGCCGGCGTCAGCGCGCTGTTGGTCGTGATTGCGGTCGGCTCGGCGTGGTACATCCGAAGCATCCAAGAGTCGGTCGCCAACATGCTCACGGAGAACGTCACGAGCATGCGCGCGGCGCAGGAACTGGAACTCAGCCTGCGCGACCTGCGCAGTCAGGGCGTCCGCTACCTGATCACCGGCGACGCAGCGATGCTCGAGCCGATCCCGCGGTTACGGGAGCGCGTGATGGAGGCGTTGAAACAGTCCGAGTCGCATGCCCTCACCCCGCCCGAGCAGGCGCTGATGCGCCGCACGCGGTCGGGCCTCCAGCAGTTCTTCACCGAGTACGACCGGATGACCCAGGGCCAACCGAAACGCGCCGACTACGGCAAGACGCTGGCCCTGATCGATTCCGTACTCGCTCAGGAGGTCATCGAGCCGACCCGCGAGTTCCTGCGGCTCAACGAAGGGATGCTGGCGAAGTCGAACGAGGAGAATCAGCGGGTTGCGTCGCGGCTGACGACTGGGCTGATCGCCCTGGGGCTGTGCGGGGCGTTCGGCGGGCTGCTGGGTGGGTGGCTGCTGTCCTCGGCGCACCGGCGAAGCATGCTGCGCACCGAGGAGCGACTGCGCACGACCGCGCGGCAACTGGACGAGGCGGCCCGCACGGCCGAGGACACCGCCAACCGGGCCGGCCGGTCGGCCGACGCCCTGGACGACGTGGCCAAGAGCGCCCTGGCGGTTCTGACCCGCCTCAAGCAAACCGAGCACGACGCTCTGCGCGCCGAGCAACTCGCCTGGGCCGGGCAGATGGCCGCCGGCATCGCCCACGAGGTCCGCAATCCGCTGATGGCGATCAAGGTGCTGATCCAAGCGCTGGCCCGCGGCCGGACGGCCGACCGCCTGCGGCCGCGGGACGTGCAGGTTCTGGAGGAGGAAATTCTCCGGCTGGAACAGATCGTGAACTCGTTCCTCGACTTCGCACGGCCGCCTCGGCCGGACGCGAAGCCCGTCGATGTGGCGGCCTTGGCCGAACAGGTCGTCGGCCGGGTCCGCAGCCGCGCCGAACTCCAGGGCGTTGCGGTGGAGTTCGCGCCGTCGGGATGCCCGCTGGTCGCCGACATCGACCCGAGCCAACTCCAGCAGGTGCTCTACAACCTCCTGTTCAACGCCCTGGAGGCCCAGCCCAGTGGCGGCCGGGTCCGCGTCAAGGTCGGGGCCGAGGGGACCGGTGGCGACCTGACGGTCTGCGTCGCCGACGACGGGCCGGGGCTGTCAGCCGAGGTGCGCGACCGGGCGTTCGAGCCGTTCGTCAGCACCAAGGACGCGGGGTTGGGCCTGGGGCTGTCGATCTGCCGGCGGATCGTCGAGGGCCACGGCGGCGAAATCCGCGCGGCCGACGGTCCCGGCGGCGGTGCGGTGTTCACCGCCCGGTTCCCCCGCGCCCGCCCTCGCGCGGCCGCGTCGAGCCAGGGAGGAGCCCGCGATGTCGAAGCTGCTCTTGGTCGATGACGAGCCGAACGTGCTGTACGCCCTGGAAATGGGGCTGGCCGGCGAGGGCGTCGAGGTCGTCACGGCGCGGACCGGCCGCGAGGCCATCGGCCTGGCCCGGTCGGCCCCCGATGCGGTCGTCCTCGACGTCAACCTGCCCGACATGTCCGGGCTGGAAGTGTTCGACGCCATCCGCGCCCGCGACCCACGGCTGCCGGTCGTCCTCGTGACCGCTCACGGCACGACCGAGACGGCCATCGAGGCGATGAAGCGCGGCGCGTTCGAGTACCTCCTCAAGCCGGTCGATTTGGCCCAGCTCCAGGACGTCCTCGACCGGGCCGTGGACCTGCGGCGGATGCAGAGCGTGCCGGCCGTGTTCGACGACGACGCGCCGGACGCCGACGGCGACCACATCGTCGGTCGGTCGGCGGCGATGCAGGAGGTGTTCAAGGCGGTTGGCCGGGTGACGGCCCAGGACGTGAACGTGCTAGTCACCGGCGAGAGCGGCACCGGCAAGGAACTGGTGGCGCGGGCGGTCTACCAGCACTCGCGTCGGGCCGACAAGCCGTTCCTCGCCATCAACTGCGCGGCCATCCCGGAATCGCTCCTGGAGAGCGAGCTATTCGGGCACGAGCGTGGGGCGTTCACGGGCGCGGACCGGCAGCGGGTCGGCAAGTTCGAGCAGGCCCACGGCGGCACGCTGTTCCTCGACGAGGTCGGGGACATGGCCCCGGCGACGCAGGCGAAGATGCTGCGGCTGTTGCAGGAGCAGCAGTTCGAGCGGGTCGGTTCGGGGCAGACGTTGACGGTGGACGTGCGCGTGATTGCAGCGACCAACCGCGA
>CAZNSL010000658.1:0-3924 GCA_964574975.1 uncultured Alcaligenaceae bacterium
GAAGCAGTAGCCGATCGCGCCGAGTTTCGTCGGATCGACCTTGGGATGCTTCTTCAGCACCTCGTAAGCTGCTCCGGCTCGGGCGCGCATTAGCTTGCGGTCCTTCTTGAACGGGCCGGAGAGGCGCATACCATCCTGCGGCGACTTGCCCTCGACGCCTTTGCCGTACATGTCTAGGGCGAAGCCGACGTAGCCGAGTCCGGCCAGCATCTCGGCCCGCTTTTTGACGTTCGGTCCTACGCCGAGCCATTCGTGGACGATCAACACGCCCGGCCGCTTGCCCGGTGCGGAATCGTCATACGCGAGGTAGCCTTCGAGCTTGGTCCCGTTGTGTTCGTAGGCGACGGCTTCCGTCTTGATCGCAGCGCGAGACGTGGCGGTCAGTGCCAGTACGAGTGCGATGGCGAGGCAGAGTTTCATGCGTCGATCCTGTAGGTTTGGTGGGTGGGCGGGTATTGTAGTAACGCCCTACCGCAATATGATTGTTTCGTTTCACGACATTGTTTCGCGACGCTTCGCAGAAGCGTAAGGAGTCCAGAGTGGCGCTGGTCGTGCAAAAGTTCGGTGGAACGAGTGTGGCGAACGCGGAGCGCGTCATGGCGGCGGCCCGGCGGGCGATCCGCACCCGCCAGGCCGGCAATCAAGTCGTCGTCGTCGTCTCCGCCCGCGGCGACACCACCGACGACTTGATCGGGCTGGCCGCGGAGATTAGCGAAGCGCCCGACGCCCGCGAAATGGATATGCTCCTCGCGACCGGCGAACAGATCTCGATCGCCCTAGTTGCCATGGCCATCAACGAACTCGGCCATCCGGCCATCAGCTTCACCGGGGCGCAGGTCGGCATCGTCACCGACTCGACGCACGGCAAAGCCCGCATCAAGAACATCTCGACGGCCCGAATCCGCCAGGCGCTCGCGGACGGTCAGATCGTGGTGGTCGCCGGGTTTCAGGGCATCGACGATCAGCTCAACATCACGACGCTAGGCCGCGGCGGCTCCGACACGACGGCTGTCGCATTGGCGGCCGTCCTCAAGCACGACCGCGAGGGTATCCCGCCGCTCGACGCACCTGTCGGCTGCGAAATCTATACCGACGTGGACGGCGTCTATTCGACCGACCCGCGGCTCGTGCCCGAGGCCCGCAAGATCGACATCATCAGCTACGACGAGATGCTCGAGCTGGCGAGCGCCGGCGCAGCCGTCATGCACTCGCGCTCCATCGAGTTTGCCAAGAAGTTCGACGTTCCGGTCATGGTGCGCAGTCCCTTCTCCGATGTCGAGGGCACCTGGATCGTGCCCGAGGCCCCGTGGATGAGCGAATTCGACATCTGCGGCGTGGCTGTCGTCAAGGAGGAGGCGCGCGTGACCCTCAGCGGCGTGCCCGACCGGCCGGGTACGAGCCACCGCGTCTTCGCGGCGATGGCCGAGAAGAACATCGTCGTCGACATGATCGCTCAGTCCGCCGGTAGCGACGGTCGGGCGTCCGTCGGCTTCACCGTGCCGAAGCACGAACTGCTCGGTGTCCTCCGGTTGCTCGCACCGTTGGCCGCCGAACTCGGCGCATCCGTCGGCTACGACGAGGACGTGAGCAAGGTGTCCGTCGTCGGGGCCGGTATGAAGACGCGTACGGGTGTGGCCGCCAAGATGTTCGCCGCCCTCGCCGCGGCCAACGTTCGCCTGCGCATGATCACGACGGGCGACATCAAGATTTCGGTGCTGGTGGACAAGGCTGAAGGCATGAAGGCACTGCGGGCGATTCACCGCGCCTTCCACCTGCACGAGCCACGGGTCGGCTCCGGTCTGCCGCCAGCGAACGGCACCAAGTCGGTCTTTCTACCAGGCGCGGCCGGCGACGAGTCGCGCCAGCGCGAGTTGACCAACCGCATCCAGCGCCTTTCGGGTATGGAGGACATCATCATCAGCGACGTGCAACTCGCCGGCGGTCACGGTCGAATCACCGTCACCGAACTACCCGACCGCCCCGGCAACTGCTCGACGGTGTTCGAGGCCGTTGCGGGCTGCGGCATCCTGGTCGATATGATCGTGCAGAACCTTACCGCATCGGGCCGAGCTGAGTTGACGTTCACGGTGCCGGCAGACGATCTCGCTCGCTCCGAAGCCGCGGCTCGCGAGGCCGTGCGGGCCATCGACCCGTCAGCGCGAGTCACGGCCGACGCCGAGATCGCCGTGCTGTTCGTTTGGGGCGTTGGCATGAGGACGCACACCGGCGTCGCTCGCCGGATGTTCGGCGCACTCGCCGCGAAGGACATCAATATCAGCCTGATCAACACCAGCGAGGTGTGCGTCAGTGTGGTGGTGGACCGCCAGCACGGCGAGTCGGCCCTGGCGTGCTTGCGCGAAGCATTCGAGGTGGAGTGACCCGATGAGCGAAGTCGCGTCTATCGCTTGAGTTGCAACCCGAGATACAATTGCGCTCGGTCGACCCACTGCGTCGCCCCGGCGTCTACCCAGCGATACCGCGCTCCCATGTAGACCTCGCTGCCTCCGCCAAGCGGCTTCGCCAGTCGCAAGTCCTGGTTGAGTACGTTCGGATCCGCCGTCGTCGCCGCCGGGACCGCGTAGCCGGTCCACTCGACTTCCAATGCACCCAGCACGGGCACGGGAACCTTCGTCGCGGCCTCGACGAACACCTCGGATCGCTCCGACGAATTGCCGCGCAACGGACCGGAGGTATCGTCGTAGCGCAGCGCCGGCCCGCCTCGTAGAGATACTTCCTGGTCCAGAATCCACGGCTTGAGTGTGACGCCGACACCGTACTTCCCCAGCCAGCGGTGTTGCTGCTGCTCGACAGATGGACTTGAAGCGTCGAGTTGCGCGAAGGCAAACAGCGGCCCGGCCACGGGCATCTTAAGCTTCTCGCCGGTCTCCCAAGTCCGCGGCGTGGCCGGATCGAGCAGACCGAGATTCGGCCCACGTAACTCGATGCGCGCGGTGTGACTGCCCCAACCGCCGCCCGTCCTCGAACGGGCGACGCGGCGGAAGCCGTCGTCGGTCCACGGTCCGCCCGGTACGGACTTAAGGCCGGTCGTGAGGAGCGGCGCGGCGTCCTCCCACACGGCGTTGTCGGGCCGAATCGCTATCGTGTGACGCGGATCAACGATCGAAGACACGTCGCTGCTGGCCGTGCCTGCGAATTGGTATGGCATCGTGACCGCGTCAATGAACGACGGTCCCAACGGGGAAGCGAGTGACGTTCCGAAGGGTGGCACAAACAGTTCGAGCGGCGACTGTGCCGGTAGCGGCACGGCGACGCAAGCGACGGCCAGGGCTAGGGTTCGCGTGTAGTAGCGTGGCATGGACCGGTACGGAAGGGACCGGGCTGAACCCTCCCTATAACTGTCGGCCGGCTACGATTCTAGCCCACATCGCCCTTGACCCCATCGACAGGCGACGTTTAGAATCCGCTCGCCTCAGCGTGCCGGCACCAACTCCACCCAGGACGGGGGAGGGGACTGGCGACCCGACTTCTCCCGCGATGACGCAAGGAGTGCGATCCAGTATGGGAGACCGCCGCAACAGTGTTCCCGCACCGCGCCTGTCCATTGCCGACCTGACGGTCCCGGCCGCTCTCGTTGCCGTCGTACTGATCCTTGCCGATTGGCCGACGTGGAAGTACCTCGTCGCCAACCCGACCTACGGCTGGCTCCACTCGGCGCAATACTCGCACGGCCTGCTCGTCGTACCGTTTATCGCTTGGTTGTTCTGGTCGCGCCGCGACCAACTCCCGACCGCCGACCGACCTGCGCCGCTCCTCGGTCTCGGCTGTTTACTCTTCGGGGCAGCATCCCGAATCGTCGGCGGCGTCATGGACCTGCATTGGCTGGAAGGGCTGGCTCTGGTGGCGACGGTACTCGGAGCGGTCGCGCTCTTTGCGGGCAGTCGTACGTTCCGCTTCGCGCTACAG
>CAZNSL010000659.1:0-3921 GCA_964574975.1 uncultured Alcaligenaceae bacterium
GGGAACACCTCTACGACGAGTACGACGAGAGTACGTCGAATGTGGTCGATGTCTATATCCGCTACTTGCGGAATAAGATCGACAAGGGGTTCGACCCGCCATTGATCCTGACTCGCTGGGGCGAGGGTTATCAGTTGCGGGCCGAGGACGGGGCATGACCGCGTCCGGGGCAGTTCCATGAAGTCGATCCGCCTGTCCGTCATCGTTTACTGTCTTGGCCTGCTCGCCGCGGCCGAGGCGCTCGTCTTCTGGTTGGCGTACCGCTCGACGGCCGCCGGCCTCGCCGAGAGGCAGGCCGTTTACACGTCGCTGTTGCGCGAGCAACACAACCGCCGCATCCGCGACGAACGCAAAAAACTCGACGACGAGTTGCTGGAAACGGCCCGCGAGGTGGCCCTGATCTCATCGCGTCAGTCCCAGTGGGACAAGATCCGTCTGACCGCTTTGTTCCCGCTCGCCCAGATGTCATCACAGCAGGCTCATCTGACGTTGCCCCTCTGGGAGTCGGAGGTACAGGGGCGGTTCGGAAGTACCTTGCGCGGCAGGATCGTCCAGTCGCTGTTTTCCGATGTGGCCCTGCCCGACGCCAGTTTGCCGCGGTCGCCGCACGGCGATAGCGAGTCGTTCCAGATCAACAGCGAATGGGGCCGCAGGTGGGCGACCGCGACGATGCCGTTTACCGGCAACGAGTTCGCCGGGTCGGAACTGACCCCCGACTGGAAACACGACGATCTGACGCTCGCCGATGGCCGCCACGTACGCCGCGTCATGTACAAGACGGCGATCAGCACGCGGTTCATTTTCCGCGGTCGCCCACCCGGCTCGAGCCCGTCGCCCGGCGGGCGCAGTCGGGGGGCCGATGCGCCACCATCCCGCGAGCGGCCTCCGGAGCAATCCACCCCACCGCCGCCGCAAACGCCGTGGCTTGTCATCCACGTCGCGCGCGACCTAGGCCGCTACGAGGCGATCTTCCACCAACTCGAAGCCGATATGACGAAGGCTCTCGCCGACAAGGAAGAAAGCGATCGGACGGCTCTGGCGTCGCTTCGCACCCGCCAGTACATCATCGCCGGTTTGACGGCCCTGGCGACACTCGCCGGCGGGTTGGTTCTCGTCGGTATCGGCCTGGCTCCGCTGCGCCGGCTGTCGGAGGCGGTCAGTCAGGTGTCGCCGCGGGATTTTCGCCTGCCGATCCCGGATGGCGAGTCGCTCGGTGTCGAACTCGACCCGATCGCCGACCGATTGCGGCATACCCTCGACCAGTTGCGTCGGGCCTTCGAGCGCGAGAAGCAGGCGTCGGCCGACATTTCGCATGAACTGCGTACACCAGTCGCGTCGCTCTTAGCTACTCTCGACGTGGCCCTGCGCAAGCCGCGGCCGGCCGAGGAGTACCGCCGCGTCCTCGAAGACTGTCGCGGCATCGGCCGGCAGATGCGCGTCCTGGTCGAGCGACTTCTAGCACTGGCCCGCATCGATGCTGGTTCCGACCGCATTCGGCCGTGCGACGTGGAGGTCGGCGAACTCGTCGGCGCGTGCGCCGCGCTGGTACGGCCACTGGCGGCCGAGCGCGGTCTGAAACTCGAAGTCGATTGCTCGCCGGATGTGACTTGGGCGACCGACCCGGACAAATTGCGCGAGGTGATCGTGAACTTGCTCCACAACGCGGTGCAGTACAACAAGCCCGACGGCACAATCGCAGTGACGGCCCGGGCCGACGGTGACGTATTGGACGTGTGCGTATCGGATACGGGCGTCGGCATCGCGCCCGACAAAGTCGGGCACATCTTCGAGCGGTTTTACCGGGCCGACCCGTCGCGCAGCGGCAACGAATTGCACGCGGGACTTGGCCTGTCGATCGTGAAGGGCTATGTCGGCATGATGGGCGGCACCGTCTCGGTCGAGAGCCAAACGGGGCGCGGTAGCAGGTTCCGCGTGCGGCTTCCGGCCGCATCGCTGCCGGGCTGATGTGCTGTCGCTCGCTACAGTAGTCGTATGACTCTGTTCGACACGCACGCCCACCTCGACGATGATCGCTTCACCGATGACCTAACCGACGTACTGGCCCGTGCCACTGCGGCCGGCGTCGGGAACGTCGTTTGCGTCGCCACTACGGCTAGCGACAGTACGAACTGCATCCGAATCGCCACCGAACGTACCGGCGTGTGGGCGTCGGTCGGTATCCAGCCGAACCACGTTGCCGAGGCTGCGCCGGGCGATTGGGACGCAGTCGTTCGGCTCGCGGCAAGTTCTCGCGTCGTCGCTCTCGGCGAAACCGGTCTCGACCGTTACTGGGACCGCACCCCGTTCGACCAGCAGGAGGACTACTTCGCCCGTCACCTGGCACTGGCGCGACAGATCGACCGGCCCGTGATCATCCACTGCCGTGAGGCCGAGGCCGATGTGGTCCGGATGCTCCGTTCCGACTTCGATCGCAACGGCCCCGTCCGTGGAGTGATGCACTCGTTCACCGGCGACCGAGCGACGGCCGAGGCGTGTCTGGCGATGGGCCTGTTCGTGTCGTTCGCAGGTATGGTGACGTACAAATCGGCCGACGCTTTGCGGGCTATCGCCGTGGCGGTACCCGCCGACCGTCTGTTGATCGAAACCGACTGTCCGTACCTCGCTCCCGTGCCGGTGCGCGGCAAGCGGAACGAGCCGGCGTTCGTTGCGCACACCGCCGTCGCACTAGCAGGATTACGCGACACCTCTGCGAGCGATTTGGCCGCACAAACGACGCGCAACGCGAAAGGGCTGTTCGGCATCCCATGACGACTGGACGACTATTGGGAGTGGACTACGGGACGGTTCGTGTGGGCCTCGCCATTTGCGATGCGGAGCGCCGGATCGCCTCGCCGCTGACAACCTACGTACGTCGCGGCGCCTCCCGCGATGCTGAGTATTTCCGCGCACTCGTCGCGGCCGAGAGCGTCGTCGGGCTGTTGGTCGGCTTGCCCATCCACAACGACGGCCGCGAGGGCGTCAAGGCTCAGGAGGCGCGGGCCTACGGTGCGTGGTTCGCGGTCGAGACGGGGTTGCCCGTCACCTTCTACGACGAGCGGTTCTCGACGGCCTTGGCCGAGTCGGCCCTGTGGGCTGCGGGACTCACGCACAAGCGGCGCAAGGAGCGGCGCGACAGCGTGGCAGCGCAAATGGTGTTGCAGGCGTACCTCGACGCGGGTTGCCCGCCGGAGCAGTCCCCGGGTGCTCTGTGACTGGGAATGGCCCGCGATGGATGTCAGGTCATGGCACCGGATTCGTAGGACCGCTCGACGAATTTCTCCGCCGCCGGACGGTCGCGCCGCTCAATCAGTAGTTCGACCCGTCCGTGGTCCGATTCGGGTAAGCCAGCCACGGCCGTCAGCGAGTTGACCTGGACGACGAGTTTAGCAGAACCGAACCAGCCGCGTTGCAGTTTCAACGACTCGATCTTGGTCAGCGGAATTCGTACCGTTTGGGTCTCGCCGTAGAAGCAACAGGCGTACTTTCGCCGGTACTCCACGACGAGGTCCGGCCCATCGCCCCGGACCAGTCCGTTCGTTTCGACGAAGCCCATGAGCCGGGACGGGAAGCAGAACGGGATGCTAGTCATGACCGCCTCCGCCGGGTGCCGTGTCTGCGGAGTGATTCGTTCGCCGCAGCGAATTCTTGCAGCGGTGAGGAATTTTCCGTCGCTCGCCGCCCCGTCGGCCTGATACACTAGATGCGACTACGATCTTACGCGCCGGGGAGGGATCGACGATGCGAACCCGCCTACTCACTTCGGCCGCTCTTCTCGTCGTCTTAGCGGGCAATTCCGTCGCCGCCGATGAGTCTCCTAGCCGCATTGCCGGATTGATCGCCAAACTCGCCAGCCCGCGCTACGCCGAGCGCGAGGCCGCCAGCCGTTCGCTCGATGCCCTCGGTGATGTCGTCCTGGAACCG
>CAZNSL010000660.1:0-3919 GCA_964574975.1 uncultured Alcaligenaceae bacterium
CCTACGGACGACTCCGACGCCCCGGATTGAGGAAAGTGTGCCCGCCGGATCGAATCGCTTATTTCGTCCCTTTTCTCCCCTCCGCGGGGACTGAATTCATACCCTGTACCGCAGTCCACCTTCATTCGCCAAGGAGTCATCATGCGATACACCGGCCGCAATCTTCGCACGCGCCTCATGCTCCTGCCGCTCGAAGGCCGCATCGCGCCGGCCGTGTTCAACGTGACCAACGCCGACGACGCCGGGGCCGGCTCGCTGAGGCAAGCGATCACCGACGCCAACGCAGCGGCCGGGGCCGACACCATCAACTTCTCGTCGTTCTTCACCACGCCGCGCACGATTTCCCTGCTGACAGTCCTGCCCACGGTCACCGGCGACGTGGCCATCAACGGGCCGGGCAAGGACAACCTGACCGTCCGCCGCGACGCCGGTGCCGCGGCCGCTTTCCGCGTGTTCGCGTTCAACGCCAACGTGGACCTTTCCGGTGTCACGGTCAGCGGGGGGATGACCGCAGGCACCGGGGTCGCAGCCCGAGGGGCCGGGATCGCCATCAGCGCCAACCGCATTGTCACCCTCACCAACGCCGTCGTAACCGGCAACATCGCCGCCCGCGACGGCGGCGGCATTTACGTTGGAAACCTCGGCAGCCTGACCGTTCGCAATAGCACTGTATCGGGGAACACCGCCGGCACGAACCTCGACATCGGCTCCGGTGGCGGCATTTATTTCCGCGTTGGCGGCAACTTGCTCCTAGAGAACAGTACGGTCTCCGGCAATACCGCCCCGGCTCAGGGTGGCGGCGTTTACGTGTACGGAAGCAACACCGGCACGATGACCGCGGTCGTGCGCAACAGCACGATTGCGAATAACACCGCGGGCACTGCAGGCACCACAGACGCAACCGGCGGCGGTATTCAATTCCTCGTCTCGGATACGACCACGCTCAACCACACGCTGACCGTACAGAACTCCACGATCACCGGCAACACAGCGCAGCTCGGTGGCGGCGGCATCTCGCGCGGCGGGGCCGGGATGGGCACCATCACGATTACCAGTTCGGTGGTCGCGTTCAACTCGGACCCGACCGCCCCGGACTTGAACGGCCCTGCGACCGCGTCGTTCAGCCTCATCCGCGATCAGACGGGCGCTACGATCACCGACGGCGGCAACAACCTCGCGGTGGGCACGGACCCCGGCTTCGTCGGCGGCTCGACGCCGACCCTGGCCGCCAACGGCGGCCCGACCAATACGATTGCCATTACGTCGACCAGCGCGCTCCGCAATGCCGGTTCGAATCCGGCCGGCCTCGGGACCGATCAGCGGGGGCCGGGGTTCCCGCGCGAGGTCGGGCAGGCCGACATTGGGGCGTTCGAGTTTTTACCGCCTGGCACGCCGATCGCTTCGGGAACCTTTAGCAACCTGACCTCGGCCGGCTCGACTTACACGTTTCAGGTCACGTTCACCGACGACACGGCCATCGATGTCTCCACGGTCGGTGCCAACGACGTTCGCGTCACCGGCCCAAACGGCTTCGACCAGATCGCCTCGTTCGTCACCATCGACAACAACACCAACGGTACGCCGCGGACTGCGACGTACAGCATCACCGGCCCCGGCGGTTCGTTCACGACGGCGGCCAACGGCACTTACACGGTCGTGCTGTTGCCCAACGCCGTCTCCGACACGTCCGGCAATGCCGTACCGGCAGGTGCGCTGGGAACGTTCCAGGCGCTGATCGCGGGCACGTACAACGTTTCGAATGCCAACGATTCCGGCCCCGGTTCGCTGCGGGCAGCCCTCGCCCTGATCAACGCATTCCCAACGCCCGGCGACGCGATCGCTTTCGACCCATCTTTCTTCAACGTGGCACGGACGATCGACCTCACGTCCGGCGAATTGCTCATCGGCGACAGTGTGGTCATCCCAGGGACGGGGGCCAACCTACTGACCATTCGCCGCGATGCCGGCGCGGCGACTCAGTTCCGCATCTTCAACGTCAACGCCCCTGGCACCCAGAACGTCACAATCTCCGGAGTAACGATCTCCGGCGGCAACCCGACTGGTACTGCCGGCGGCGGTCCGGGCGGCGACGGCGGTGCCATCCTCCTGTTCAACGACAGCCTGACGCTGGACGGCGTCGTGATCTCGGGCAATACGTCCGGCACCGAAGGCGGTGCCATCGGCATCGCTTCGCGCTCCAACGGCGGGTCCGGTTCGCTCACGATCCGCAACAGCACGATCTCGGGCAACGCGTCCACCGGCATCCCGACCGGTGCCTACGGTGGGGCCGGCGGTGCCATCTACTTCGCCAACGGAGGCTCGTTGCTGATCGAGAATAGCACCGTATCGGGCAACACCTCCACCAACCAAGGTGGCGGCGTCTACCTCTATCAAGACAGCACGGCACCCATGACAGCCGTGATACGCAATAGCACCATTGCAAATAACACCGCGGGTACGACCGGCGGCGGCATCCAGGCCAATGTGTCGGGCGGCGCGACGAATCCCGACCTTCTGTTGTTGCAAAACAGCACCGTCGTAGGCAATTCGGCCCCGGCCGGCGGCGGTGGTATTTCGCGGATCGGCCTTGGCATGGGTGTCCTGACGATCCAAAGTTCCGTCATCGCATTCAACGTCAATTCCGGCGGAACAGCCCCGGACGTGTCCGACGCCGTGACTGCGTCGTTCAGCCTGATCCGCGATCAGACGGGTGCCATCATCACCGACGGCGGCAACAACCTGGCGGCCGGCACCGATCCCTTGCTCGTCGGTGGTTCGACGCCGACGTTGGCCGATAACGGCGGCCCGACCCGGACGGTCGCCCTACAGGCCGGCAGCCCGCTGTTGAACGTCGGTTCCAACCCGGCGAACCTGACCACCGACCAGCGCGGTCCCGGCTTCGTCCGGACCAGCGGCACCGGTACCGACATCGGTGCCTTCGAGGTACAGGCGGCCACCGCCCCGACCGTCGTTGCCAACGGCGTGCGGGTCAACGGCGGTCAGGCCAACACCACCCAACGGTCGCGGGTCACTTCGATCGACGTCGAGTTCAGCACCGTCGTGACCTTTGCTGGCGCGGTGTCGGCCGCCTTCCAACTCACCCGCATCGGCGGCGGGGCGGTCGGTGGGTTCACCGCGACGGCCAACACCGTCGGCGGTCACACCGTGGTCACGCTCAATGCCTTCACCGGAGCGGAGTCGCAGTTCGGCTCCTTGGCCGATGGCCGCTACCAATTGACGGCGGTGGCCAACCAGATCACCGCCGGCGGCCTGCAACTGGACGGCGACGGCAACGGCACCGGCGGCGACAACTTCGTCTTGAACGGAACGACGGGCAACGGCCTGTTCCGTTTCTTCGGCGACGTGAACGGCGACGGCACGGACAACGCCGCCGACTTCGGCCCGTTCCGGGCGGCGTTCGGGACCAGCACGGGCAACCCGCTGTACCGCGACTACCTGGACTTCAACGCGGACAACACCATTAACGCTGCCGACTTCGCTCAGTTCCGCAGTCGTTTCGGCGCATCGGTCCCATGATCGCTCGTTCCGTCGCCCCTGGCGGACCATAGTGTTGAACCCTGCCGGGACGCGTCCAGGATACTGCCGCGTCCCGGCGATTCCTTCGTCCTTGGATCATCCGCAGTTGGGCGGTGTTACCGCTCGGCTTGCGGCGATAACGCGTTCGCCGACTGCTGGGCGCGAGGATGAAACCTCCGCCCACGTTACTTTCCGTGTCCATATCACCAGGAGTCACAATGCGCTACACCAGCCGTCACCTCCGCTCGCGACTCATGCTCCTGCCGCTAGAAGGGCGCGTTGCCCCTGCCGTATTCACGGTGATGAACGCCGATGACTCCGGGCCAGGGTCGCTGCGGCAGGCCATCGCCGACGCCAACGCCGCGGTTGGGTCCGACTCGAT
>CAZNSL010000661.1:0-3919 GCA_964574975.1 uncultured Alcaligenaceae bacterium
TACCTGGTCATGGACCTGTCGAAGTCGATGGCCTACACGTACCGGCAGGAGATGACCAAGTTCGACTACTGCATCTGCCTGGCGGCCGCCCTCGGCTACCTGATGATCCATCAGCAGGACCCGGTCGGCCTCGTGACCTACGACACCCGCGTCCGCACCAGCCTGCCGCCGCGGTCGAAGCGGACGCAACTCGGGGCGATCCTCGCCGTGCTCGCCAACTTGCAGCCGTCCGAGAAGACCGACACGCCGTTCGCCCTCAACCAGTTCGCGGCGCTCCTGAAGACCAAGAGTCTGGTCATGCTCTTCTCGGACCTCTTGAACCACGAGGCGGAGCCGTTCCTGGAAAGCTTGTACCGGCTGCGGCACGGTGGGCACGAGGTGATCGTCTTCCACGTGTTGGACGAGGCGGAAGTGCTGTTTCCGTTCGAGGGCAATGCGGTGTTCGAGGACCCGGAGACGGGCGAGGTGACTCCGCCGATCGACGCGAAAGGCATGCGCGACGACTACCGCGCCGGCGTCGCGGCGTACCGCGAACACTACCGCGTCGAGTGCGCCAAGGCGAACGTCGATTACGTGCCGATGGACACGAGCGTCAACTTCGACAAGGCGCTGTTGGAGTACCTGGTGCAGCGGCAGCGGAGGTTCTGACCCTCGAAGGGGCGGCGGTATTAGCCCCGGAGGGGCGGCCGTTGGTAGCCAGGGGTGTCAACCCCTGGATCAAAGTACGTTGAAGAGTCAGCCTCGGAGGGGCGGCAGATTCTGCCGCCCCTCCGGGGCTATACTGCTTGTTGACAACTCCAGGGGCTGACGCCCCTGGCTACCAACGACCGCCCCTCCGGGGCTTATGCGGAATCCGTCTTTCCGATGACCTACGACGAAGCGCTGGCGTACTGGTACGCGCGCGTGGACTTCGAGCGTCGCGTCCCCGAGGGCAGCGAGCTGAAGCTCGACCGCATGCGCGAGTTGCTCCACCGACTCGGCGACCCACACGACAAACTCCGCACCGTCCACGTCACCGGCAGTAAGGGCAAAGGCTCGACGTGCGCCATGCTCGCATCGGTTCAGCGCTACGCCGGATACCGCGTCGGTCTGTTCACGTCGCCGCATCTCACCGACGTTCGCGAACGGATCCAGGTCGATGGTGAGTTGATTCCGCGAGACGACGTAGCGGCGCTACTGACCGAGATGCGACCAGTTGTGGACGCAATGGCCGACGCCGGCAATTCGCCGACGTTCTTCGAGGTGGCGACGGCTCTCGGATTCCTGCACTTCCTGCGGCGCGGCTGCGACATCGCGGTCATCGAAGTCGGCCTCGGCGGCCGGTTCGACTCGACGAACGTCATCACGCCGCTGGTCTCGGTCATCACCAGCGTGAGTCTCGACCACACGCAGATTCTCGGCGACACAGTGGATAAGATCGCGTTCGAGAAGGCCGGGATCATCAAGCCGGGCGTACCGGTCGTCAGCGGTGTAACCGAGGACAGGCCGCGAGCGGTGATCGAACAAGTGGCGAAAGAACGCCGGTCGCCCCTCGTGCAGCTAGGCACAGACGTTACCTTCCAAATCGGTTTTCCGCAGGCACACTCGGGCGGCAGTCTTCCGGACTGCATGACGACCATCGTTGAAGTCAGCACGTGTGGCATTGACGCAAAGCGCTGGGTCTCTCCTTGGCTAAAGGGCCCGCACCAGGCTGCCAACGCCACAATCGCCCTTGCTACACTCGACCTGTTGGCTGCTGCTGGATTTCCTGTTTCCGACGACGCGATGAAGGACGGCATGTTCTCCGTGCGTTGGCCGGCCCGCATGGAAGTAATCTCCGCGCGACCGAAGGTACTGCTGGACTGTGCCCACAATGTGGCCTCCGTAACCGCCCTCGTTGAGACGCTAAAATACGCCCTTCTCCCACCTCGCCGCGTCATGATCTTCGCAGTCTCGTCCGATAAGGACGTTTCTGGCATGCTGAATGTCCTCGCCCCACGCTTTCGGCACTTCTACCTGACTCGTTACGGCAACAACCCGCGGGCAGTCGCCCCAGAAGAGTTGGCCAAGCTACTGCCGCCCGGCCTCAGTCGCACCGTCCACGCCACGCCGGCCGACGCTTGGCGGGCCGCCTGTGCCGACGCCACGCCGGAAACCCTTGTCGTCATTGCAGGTTCCATATTCCTCGCCGGCGAGTTGCGGCCACTGTTGGTCGAATCCGCCGATAGGGCCTGATGCGCCGACTGCGCCGACTGCGCCGATAAGCCGCAGTGGTACGTGCGACACGTTGCAACTCGATGCGAACCTATGGAGGTTCGCCCGCCGAATGAGGATGTAGATGCGCCCGCACCCCAGGCCGGGAGGCCCCGTCATGTCGTCGTCGCACCGCTGGCTTGCCGACATGCCCCGCACCGCCATCGCATGCGCCTTTCTCGCCGGCATGGCGTTCGGGCAGGAGCCGGACATCCTCGAACAGACCAAGCGACTCCAAGTGGTCGCCGCCCAGGCCGCCGAGGCCGAGACGCGCCTACAGATGTCCGAGGCTGTGCGCATCGCCCTGACGGACAAGCCGAAGGCGCTGGAGTTGTACCGTGCCATCCTCAAGAAACTCGAAGCCGACAAGGCGTTGCCGGAGGAGAAGCGGGCTTCGCTTATGCGAGTGGTGACGGATCGCATCAAGGCCATCGAAGCGAGCGCGGCCGCTGCCGCCGAGGACGCTGCCACCAAAAAGACTCGCGAAGTGCGCGAGGCCGCGCAAAAGGCGGCCGAAGTGAAGGCGGCTGACGAAGCCGCGAAGGTCAAGCGCGGCCTGAAGTCCATCGCCGAGTTGCGTCAGGATGGCAAGTTTGCTGAAGCGAATCGCGTCGCCAAGGAACTGCTGCGCGACTTCCCGACGAACTCGGCCGTGCAGGTCCTCAACGGAGTCAGCGCCGCTCTCGTCCACGCCGACGAGGCCAAAGCGATCCAGGCGCAAGCCGAGGAGCGTCGTGTCGCCTTGGCGCTCGAGCAAGCGCGTTCCAATGTGCCTGCTGCCGACACCGTCGAGTTCCCGAAAGACTGGGCGCAGAAGAGCGCGAAACGACTCAAACCAGCACTGTCGCCGGCCGAGATGAAGCTAATCCAGGCACTCAACGCGCCGATCCCAGCCGAGTTCAAGGCCGCTAGGCTCCAGGACGCGATCGACTACATCTCCCAGAAGACTGGCCAGCCAATCTTCCTCGACAAGGCGATGCTCGACGAGGCGGGGACGAACTACGACACGCCGGTGTCGTTCTTCGCCCGCTCGCCGGTGACGACTCGCGCCGTGTTGCGGTCGGTCCTCAGTCAGGCGAACCTGACCTATGTGGTCCGCGATGGCGTCATCCAGGTCGCCACGCCGCAGCGTGCCAAGGACATGATGGTCACGAAGGCATATTACGTCGGTGACTTGATCGCCGCGAGCGGACTACCGTTCGGAGGCCACGCGCTCACACCCGGTGGGGACGCGCAGCAGACCAACCTGCAAATCTCGATGATTATGGAGATGGTCACTTCGTCGATCGACCCGACGAGTTGGTTGGGCAAGGGTGGTACCGGGTCGATCGGCTTCAACGTTGCGACGATGTCGCTGGTCATCCGCCAGAGCGCAGAAGTCCATGCGATGATCCACGGCGGTATGGCGCGGTAGGCGATAGCCGCTAAACTGTGCATGGGGAAGGGGGTGCCATCGCACACAGGGGAAAACCATGCACGACAACCCACGCGCGCGATGACTGCGCGTGGATTGCTTCTCGCCTGACGCGCACTGCTGCCGCGGGTTGTCGACGATCGCCTCCGCGTTCAGGTACTTCAGTACTTCCGATTCCCGCCGATCTGTCCTTGCCGCAGCCGAAGGTCCAGTTCACGGCCGAGGCGATGACGCAGTCGCTGATCGTCTGACAGAGTGCAGAAGTCCAAGCTC
>CAZNSL010000662.1:0-3906 GCA_964574975.1 uncultured Alcaligenaceae bacterium
GCCCGCACCGGCGGCTACGACGGGCCGGTCAAACTGACGGTCGGGCCGTCCGCGACCGTGGACGCGGCGACCGCGGTGGTCCCGGCGGGGCAGAAGGGCGGCACGATCGCGGTGGCGGTCAAGGACAACGCCCCGACCGGTCCCGCGACCGTCTCACTGATGGCGGAAGCGTCGACGGGCGGGCCAGCGCGGGCGGCGAATCTGCGGGTTCGGGTCGTCGCGCTGCGGCAACAGCAGGCCTTCCTCAACGGCGGGCCGGTGTCGGCCCTGGCCATCGACGCGGACGGCAAAAAGTTGCTCGTCGGCCTGGCGAACGGCTGGGTAAAGTGCTGGACGCTCGACCGGCCCGACCAGCCGGACTGGTGGCAATCCACCCGCCACACCGGCCGGGTGACTTCCGTCGCCTTCTCCCAGGACGGCCGGCTGGCCGTGTCCGGCGGCGCGGACAATACCGTTAATGTTTACAAGGTCGCGGATGGCTCCGCCGCGTGCAAGCCGCTGCGCTACGAACACAAGGGTGGCGTCTGGCACGTATTCTTCGCCCGGAAAGGTAGCCCGCTGCCGAAGGTCCGCAAGAAGCAGCGCGTGGAGGACGCCCCGCCCGACACGCCCGTCTCCGTCAGCCCGGACGCGATCGTGTACTGGGACGTGAAGACCGCCAAAGCGCTGGAGGTGGACTGGAAGGACAACATCCTGAACCCTGGCCGGGAGCATAGGGTCTTCCTCAACGGCGTCGAGGGCATGGCCCCGATTGCGGAGGCGCAGGTCGAGTTCGGCAACGGCGTGAAGCTCGCCGGCCTCGGCGGCGACAAGCTCGAGGTGTCGCTGAACGCGCAGCGGAAGGCCGACGTGCCGGGCCAGGGCGGAGCGATCCAGGCGTTCGCGGCCAGCGACGGGGCGGCGCGGGCCTTGACGCTCGGCGGCGACGGGAAGATTCGGCTCTGGGAGATCGCCGACGGCAGCGCAACGCTCGCGCCCGAGGTGTTCCCATTCCGACCCGAACCCGCGGCGACGGCCGTGGCGCTGACGCCCGACGGCACCCGGATGGTCGTCGGCGACGCGGACGGCACGGTGCGGCTGTACAAGCTGCCGTGACGGGCCGCCCCTCCGGGGCTATGACAGCCGCCCCAGTCGGCCGAGAAATAGTTGCATTCCGCCCGCGCAGCGAAGACAATACTCCTTGCCGATCTTCCGCGGTCGGACCAGGTGGTGCCCATGCCGGACTTCCTTACCGATCCGCTACCGGACCCCGACGAAGACGGTCTGCTCGACCTGCCGCTATTCGACGAGGTGGACGACCCGCCGCCGGCCCTGGCCCCGCCGCCGCCGGCTCCGGTCGCCGTCCCGCGGCCGAAGGTCCAGCGGACGGCGACCGTCAAGGAGCGGGTCATGGTGCCGCCGCACCTGGCCGGCGAACCGCGACAGCGCAAGCCCGCGACGAAGCCAACCGTCGGGGAGACGACGGAGTTCAAGCATCAGATCGAGCCGCCGCCACCGGCCTACCGCCCGCGGCAGCGACCGCCGCTGGCGCTACTGGTCGTCCTCGACGATGGCCGCGAGGATGGCGAGGTCCACCGGCTGCGCGGCGAGGTGACGGTCATCGGCCGGTCGCAGGGCGACGTACAAGTGCCGCACGACGAGTTGATCTCCGGCCGGCACGCCGAGGTCCGCCGTGTGCGCGAGAACGGGGCGTGGCGCTGGGTGCTGGCCGACCTGGGCAGCACCAACGGCACGTTCGTCAAGATCGCCACGCTCCAGATGAAGTCCGGTCAGGAGATTCAGGTTGGCCACGCCCGGTTGCGGTTCGAGCTATCCGCGCCCGACGCGGCGGAGCCGGAACCGCCGACGCTCGTCGAGATCACGCCCGGCGGCGCGGGCCGGCGGTTCCCGCTGACCGCGCCGGACAACTGGATCGGCTCCGACCCAGCCGGAGCGGTGGCCTTGGGCGACGACCCCCTGATCGCTCGACGGCACGCCCACCTGTATTGTGCCGGTGGGTTCTGGCATCTGGGGGAAGGCTCCGGGCGGGACGGCGTCTGGCTCCGCCGCGACCGCGTCACGATCGACAAGGGCTGCTCGTTCCAGTGCGGCGAGCAGCGGTTCCTGCTCAAGGTGCCCTGAGATGAAGATTACGCTCCCGGTGCAGACGGCCACGTCGCGCGACAAACACGACTACGCCGGCCCCGTCGTGACCATCGGCCGCGATCCCGACGCCACGCTGTCGCTCGACGGCGTCGGCGTCTCGTGGCAGCACGCCCGCATCGACCTCGCCCCGAAGAAGGCGGCGGTCAGCGACCTCAACAGCACCAACGGCACCTACCTCAACCGCGAGCGGGTCCAGGGCAGCGCCGCACTGAAGGTTGGCGACACCCTGCAGTTGGGCCAGGAAGGACCGCGCCTCTTGGTGATGGCCCTGGAACTGGCGGCCGGCCCGACCATGCCGCAGCCGGCCCCGGCCGCGGCCACCCGCCCCGAAGGTCTGGTCCCCCGAGGCGGTGGTGGCGGCCTCTTGGACATCCCGACCCGCGACGACGACGAGATCCCGCTCGCCCCGCCGCCGGGGGCGCGCGGCAAGAACGGCAAGACCGGTCCCGCGCCGGCCCCGGTCTCCGCAACGCGCAAGCTGTTGCTGAAGGAGATCCAGCGGCAGCAGGTCGTGCAGACCAAGCAGAAGCGCAGCCACTGGACGACCACCGCGGTGTTGCTCGCGCTCCTGGGCATCCTGACGGCCGGCGGCGCGTACGCTTACTGGCGGTTGCACGGGCGCATCGACAAGATCGACGCGAGCGTGAGCGCCATCGGCGAGCGGGTCGACCGACAGAAGGAGGAGGTCGCCGAGCAGAACGCCCAGCACCTGGCGCTCATCAACGCCAAGCTCGACGCCAAGTTCATGGAAGTCGTCACCAAGATGGCCGAGCAGGAGAAGGCTCAACTCCAGGCGCAGAACAAGCTCACCGACGTGACGAAGCAGCTCTTCAACCTGGAGGAGTTGAACAAGCGCGTCAAGGAGCGGCCGGCCGACCCCGCACTGCCGCCGCTGCCCGAACCGCCCGCGCCCCAGGGCCAGCCTCGCGGCGTGCCGCGGGTGAACGACCCCGCCATCCTGAAGGCCCCGCCGCCGGCGGACAACGCCAAGTCCGACCTGCCGCAAGAGGTGCCGGACGCGCGGCCTGCCGTGAAGCCGCCCGCGCCGGCCGAGGCTGCCCAGATCGAGTTCAAGCCCGGCGACCGCATCGACCTGTTGCACAAGAACGGCCACGCCTACTCCGGCAACCTCGTGTTCGTGTCGGCCGAGCGCGTCAAACTTCTGTCGAACCCCAACTGGCCGAATCGGCCGTCCGACTACGACATGCGCGACGTGCTGGCGATCCAGACCAAGGACGGTATGTACGCCTTCAGCCGCGAACTCGGCGCGTTCGTCAACGCCCTGTCGAGCTACGCCCTGAAGCCGGGCAGCGACACATTCGTGAAGCTGAGCGGCAACCCCGACACCTACCTGGCCGAGAACGTCAAAATCGTCGGCACGAAGACGGTCAACGGTCTGTACTCCTACGGCCAGGAGGGGCAGCACGTCATCACGCTGCCGCTGCCGAATGGGCCGGACAGCATCCCGGCGTACCAGTTTCAGACGTTGGTCACCTCGAAGGGCATCTTCGAATGGAACAAGGACACTTCGAGGTACGACTTCACGACGCATCCGGCGATCGCCGCCAAGATCAAGGCGGAAAACGATAAGTACTGGAAGGAGTTCCAGGAGGAACGCTACCGCAAGAACATGGAGGGCTACGAGGCTGCCACCCGCCGCCTCCAGGCGCTCGCCCCGTTCTGGGGCACCCGCTGGTGGTGGTATTGACCTTCGGTGATCGGTGATAGGTGATGGGTGTTAGGGGCAAAAAACGGGGGCGG
>CAZNSL010000663.1:0-3896 GCA_964574975.1 uncultured Alcaligenaceae bacterium
CGTATCCCTCGTCGTTGGCCCATGCGAGGATGTACGGTGTGTTGTCCGTCAGGCTGAGGATGCGTAGGCGCGGTTTATCGCTGTCGTAGTCCTCGCGGCGCACCGTGCATTTGCCGGCGTCCTCGCAGAAGTGCGACGAGTTCGAACCGCTGCCGCCGTTGCCGATGACAAACACGAACGCCCGGCGTCGGAAGGCGTCGTACACCGCGTCGCCGAGGCTCTGCAGCTCGTCCGGGTCGATGCGGGTTAGTTCCTCCGCATAGCGGCGGAGGAACGCGGCGGGGGTCAAAGTTGAGCCGAGCATTGGGGTATGTTAGCCGGCCGGGCTGCGTCCTGCGAGTCCAACTCCGGCCGTGGCATGGCTACTTGGCGGGGAAAAACGTCTCGACCGCGCGGGCCAGCGGGACGCACTCGCGCGCCGCGGTGTACACGGCGTCTTCGCGCTTCTGTGCTTTCATACCCAGGTGATAGGCTCCCAGACACTCGAACGCGGCGTTCAGCGAACCGATGAGCGGCGTGTACTCGCTCAGGTCGGCCTTCACGTTTTCCACGAGGCCCCACGGCGGCAGCAGACCGTTCGATTCCAGCACCTTGACCGTGGCATACGCCTCTTCCGGCTTGCGGAGTTGGCCCGACATCAGGATGTAGTGCGGGTGGATCAGGTCCGCGCCGCGCAGGCCAGTGCCGAACGCCACGTAGCCGCGGCTGCGATACGCCTCGCCGGCCGACAGACCGTACAAGCCCAGCTTGGCCGCCGCGCTGTCCGGCCGCTCGCGCGGGAAGTACTCCATCTGCTCGCGCAACAACTCGCGCCGCGCCTTGGCCCAACACACCTTCGAGAGTTTGTCCTTCCCCGTAGAGTTGAACTGCGGGTAGAACAGGCTCTGCACCTCGCCGATGAAGCCGATGCCGCCGGCCACTTTTCCCGACCCGTTCATGCGCGGCGGCTCCGGCGAACGGGCCGCCATTCGTTCCAGCAGGATCGCAAGCGCCGTCTCGCCGCCCCACTCGCCCCACGACCAACCGAGCGGCGTGCGGCCGTCCTCGCGGACGCCGTGAGTGACTTGCCCCTCGTTGTCGCGGAACTGCTCGAAGCCGATCGACTTCACCTCGCGGATCAACTCGTCCTGCGTCGACAGGTCGTGCAGCACCTGCGAGGCCAGCAGCATGCCGTGGAAGTACAGGCTCGTGTCGATGGTGCTGTACTCGGTGCCAGGCAAGAGTCGGAAATGACCGTTGTCGCGACGAACGAAATGCGGCAATAGACCACTTGCCCGAGGCATCTCGTTCGTCGTGCGTTGGATCGTGCGTAGCGTCTGTTCGGCAAACGGTCGATCGACCATGCCCAGGTTACATGCCGCGGCCGTCGCTAGGGCGAACATCCCAGTCGCAGGAAGTCCGTCGAAAGTTCCCGCCGGGACGTGCAGGCGATCCTTGACCGTACCCATCGCCGGGACGTAGCAGCGAGCGAGTTTCGCGTAGCTCGTGAGGAAGACCCGCTCCGCGTACGGCATGGCCGGGTACTCGACGAGTAGCCCGAGCGCATCCACGGCCAGTCGCGCCCCCGGTTCGGCGACCCAGTTGAGCAGCTTGGCGTGGCGCAACGCGGCGGGGTCGCAGTCGAATACGATCTCGCGCGTCGGCTCGCCGTGGAGGTCGATCGTTTGCTTCCAGAGAACGCCCTCATCGGCCGACTTCACTTCGAGCTTGAGCTGACCGGTGCCGCGGGCCTTGACCGTGACGCCGACGCAGCGCGGCTGGAAGCGATCGGCGATGAACGGCGGGTAGCAGCGCTGGAAGTCGAGTTCCTCGCCCCGTTCGCGCGCCAGCCCGGCCAGGCTGTGCCACATGCCGGTCCAGCCGGTGCCTTGCAAGTCGACGCGGGCGGCGTGCGACTCCCACGTCATGCGCTGCTCGCCCGGCCCCATGCGGCCGAAGTCGGTGCCGATATGCGTGTAGAGGGCGTTGAAGTCGTCGGGGACGAAGTCGGGGCCGGGAGCAAACGGCACGAAGTATTCGTGGACCGGCTGCACGACGCGGGTCGGCGGCAGGACGATGTCGGCCGGCTTTGGCTCGGCGGCGGGTGAGACCAAAGCGGCCGTTACGAGCGCAACGGCGGTGCGGGACCAGATCGGCTTCATGACGCCTCCTTGTGTCGTGAGGGCCGAAGTGGAAGGGACCAGTCTAAGAAGGGCGTCGCGATGGGGCAACACCAGACCGGCCCGAACCGACGAAATCGGCCCGGTTGCTCTTGACACAAGCGGCTCATCGGGGTGGGAGAGGGAACCACCGCGAGGGGTCGCCAGAACGTCCGTTATCGGATCATCACACTTCCAGTATACGCTACGACTTGCGGCGACGCGACGAACTGGCAGACGCTTTCCCACAGTTGGGAAGCGTTAGAGGCGACAATTCGGCTCCGGTTTGCGCACGCCATCGAATCCATCCTTGGGACGGACGACGACAGCAAGTGTGCCAGGGTGGTTGCACACCGCCTCGCGATCGATTACCCTAATCCCGTCACTGTTCATCGCGCTGGTTCGTCGGCCCGCACAGGGGGTCACACATGCGTCTCGACGATTCCCCATCCCCACGGCAAATCCTCGAACGTCAGCGCCGTCTCGTCGGCTGGGGTGTGGTGGCCGCGTTCTGGTTGGCGGTGCTGTGGTTCGTCTCGCCGGGCCTGCCGGTCCTGTTTGGCCCGTCCGCGAGCGCCGCGGTGCGCGAAGCGGGCCGCGAGTTGTTCGTCCACGAATGGTCGCCGAACGATCCACTCGCCAAGGGCGACGGCCTCGGACCGGTATTCAACGCAAAATCGTGCGCGGCGTGTCACTTTCAGGGCGGGATCGGTGGCGGCGGCGGGGCCGCGCAGAACGTCCATAACTTCCTCGTCCTGCCGAACCGCGGCGACACGGTCGTGCGCGAGGGCACGGTCCATGCCTATGCGACGCTACCGGAACTGCGCGAGTCGCTGAAGGCCGTGCGCAACCGGCATACGGTAGTCAAAGGATCGACGCGGGTCGTCGAGGAGAACCACTGTCGCTACACGGTGACGGTGCCGGACTTCGACCCGGTCCACGGCTCGATCGTCCAACCGACTGCCCTGTTCGGCGCGGGCTGGATCGACCGCATCGCCTCCAAAGCGATCACCCAGAGTCTGATGAGCCAGGCCATCGGCAACGCGGCCAAGGAGTTCCAACTCGACTTCAGCGCCGTCCCGCCGGGCCGCGTGCGCAAACTCGCGGATGGCCGTGTCGGCCGCTTCGGCTGGAAGGCGCAGTTCGCCACACTGGAGGAGTTCGTCGCAGCGGCCTGCGCTAACGAACTCGGCCTCGGCACGCCGCTGACTGAACAGGTGCGGCCGTTCGCTCGCCCGAACCACCCCGCGGCCACGGCCGACCTGGACCAAACGCAGTTCGCCGCGCTCGTCGCCTTCGTGGACACCTTGCCGAAGCCGATCGAGGTGACGCCAAACGATTCGGTGGCGGCCGAGCGGGCCGTTCGCGGTAAGCACGTCTTCGCCGGCATCGGCTGCGTCGCGTGCCACGTCCCGGACATGGGCGGCGTCAAGGGCGTCTACAGCGACTTCCTGCTCCACGAGATCGACGATCCGGGCCGCGGTAACGGCGGGTACGGCGACCTGCCGGATGGTGTGACGCTTCCGGACGGCATGCCGAAGGAATCGGAGTGGAAGACACCCCCGCTGTGGGGCGTGGCCGACAGTGCGCCGTACCTGCACGATGGCTCCGCGGCGACCCTGCGCGACGCGATCCTCCGGCACAAGGGCGACGCCAAGGCCGTCACGGCCGCCTTCGTCAAGCTGCAGAGGGATGACCAAACGGCACTCATCGCGTTCCTCAACACCCTGAAAGCTCCGCCGGACGTATCGGTGGCGA
>CAZNSL010000664.1:0-3895 GCA_964574975.1 uncultured Alcaligenaceae bacterium
GTGGACCGCCGGCGGGTTCGCCGCCCAGCAGGTACTACGTCTCGGCTTCAACATCATCCTCACCCGGCTGATCGTGCCGAAGGTCATGGGGATGATGGTGCTGATCGGACTCTTCGTGCAGTTCTTGCACATGCTCTCCGACCTCGGCATCCGCCACTGCATCGTCCAGCACCCCGACGGCGAAAGCCCCGAATTCCTGCGCACGGCCTGGACGCTTCAGGTGCTGCGCGGTCTGGTCATGTGGATTGGCTCGGCGTTGATGGCATGGCCGGTGGCCGTCATTTACGGCGTGCCGATGTACACCTGGCTGTTGCCGCTGGCCGGCACAGTTGCCGCCATCGACGGCCTCGGCTCGACGGCCGTGTACGTTCTCGGCCGCCGGCTGCACCGCGGGCCGGTCGTGCGCATGGAATTGACCTGTTACATCATCGGCACCACCGCGTCGATCGTCGGCATCTGGCTGGTCAGTCGTGGCCGCGAGCCGGGATCGGACCCGGCACACGACCCGCTGACGCGCGACCAACTCGTGATGCTCGTCGGCGGCAGCTTGCTCTCGATGTCGCTTCAGGCGATCCTGTCGCACCGACTGTTGCGCGAGGTCAAACACTACTTCCACTGGGACCGGGCGGCGGCCCGCGAGTTGTTGCACTTCGGCGGCTGGATCTTTCTCGGCACGGCCTGCTACTTCATTGCCGGGCAGGCGGATCGACTGGCCATCGGCAAGGACCAGGCGGAGTTGGGCATCTACAACCCGGCGGTGCAACTCGCCATGGTGCCGCACGCGCTGCTGTACGAGTTGCTCGCCCAACTCGCCCTACCGGTGTACGCTCGCAAGCTCCTGAGCGACGATCGCACCGGTATGCGTACCGTCCACTTGGCGCTGGGGTTGCTCGGGGCCGTCCTGGTCAGTGGGCTGATCGCCGTCGGGCCGACATTCGTCGAGTGCATCTACCGCCCGAACTACCGGCCGGACCAGATTGGCTTCTTCACGCAACTCCTGGCCGCCGGAGCCTGGTTCGGCATCCTCCAGTATGCGCACGAGGTCGTCGTAGTCGCCGGCGGCCAGTCGCGGCCGGGGGCGCTCGCTCAGGTCGTCAAGCTCATTCTGATCGTCCCGTGTATGCTTGTCGGCTACCGCAGCGGTGGCCTGATCGGCATGGTGATCGGCTTCAAGGTGCCCGAGCTGGTGCGTTACGCGATGCTCGCCGTGACGACAGCCCGCAAGGGCCATCCGCTGTGGCGCGACGACATCGTGCTGACCTGCGGCATCGCCGTCAGCGCCCTGGGCGTGTTCGTCGGCCAGCGCTGGCTGTGGGGTGACCTCAACAAGTTCGTCCGCTTGCCGGTGGAGACGTTGGCCGTGCTGACGGTCTGGGGGGCGTTCGCGCTGCCCTTGTGGTGGGCCGGCCGGCTGACGGCCCTGCGAGTGCGGAGGGAGGAGGCGGTCGCGTGCTGAGGCCGCTCTTGCCGCTGATCCTCGCCGGCTTCGTCGGCATCGGCCTGTGGGCGTTTCGCCGTCTGCCGGGGCCGTTCGCCGTGCTGTTCGTCGTCCTCGGTGGGCAACTGTTCCTTCCCGAAGTGCAAACGACCGCTGCTACCGCCAGTACGCCCGAGGCGATCACGCTGCCGCTCGTGAAACTTGCGAAGACCAACGTCATCGCTTACGCGCTCCTGGCCGGGTCGCTGCTGTTCGACCGGAGGCGCTGGGGTCAGGTTTACCCCCGCTGGTACGACGTGCCGGTGGCGGTGTGGTGCCTCGCTCCGTTCATTTCGTCGCTCGATAACGACATCGGCCTGTACGACGCCGTCGGTGCGACGGTGCAGACGACGATGACCTGGGGCGTACCGTACTGGCTCGGGCGGCTGTACCTCGGCACGCGCGACGGGCTGCGGGCGTGGTGCGGCGCGGTCATCCTTGGGGCGGCCGTGTATGTCCCGCTGTGCCTGGTCGAGTTGCGGCTCAGCCCGCAGACGCATAACTGGGTCTACGGCTTCCACGCGGCCGACTTCGTCCACGCCATGCGCGACGGCGGCTTCCGGCCGAGCGTCTTCATGGAAAACGGCCTGGCATTGAGCCTCTATTTGGCGTCGGCGGCAGTGGCAACGTTCTGGCTGTGGCGCTGCGGTACCTACCGTGCGTTCGTAGTGCGACCGGAGTGGCCCCAACTTTCGCTCGGTCTGCTGACGCTCGTGTTGGCTGTCGTGCTAACCGCCTGCCGTTCGCTGGGCGCACAGGTCCTGGGCGCGGGCGGGGCGGCGACCCTGGTGCTGTGCCGGGCGACGCGCTGGTCGCTGCCGCTTTGGGCGCTGATCGTCGTGCCGCCGGCCTACATCGCGGCGCGCTACACGCACGCGTGGCACGGCGACGATCTGGTGGCCTGGGTCCGGGCCAACGTCAACGAGAACCGAGGCGATTCGCTGTGGACGCGCCTCGACAACGAGAAGCGGCTGGTCGTGAAGGCCCAGGAGCGGCCGGTGTTCGGCTGGGGCGGTTGGGGCCGGTCGCGCATCTACGACGATTTCGGCAACGATACCGTTTTGACCGACAGCTTGTGGGTCGTCACCCTCGGCGTTACCGGCTTGTTCGGCCTCACGGCGTTGCTATCGACGACGCTTCTGCCGCCGGCACGGCTCCTGTGGCACCTACCGCCGCGATTGTGGTGGACGCCAGCCGACGCACCGCCCGCGGCCGTGCTGGTGATACTGCTCCTGGTCGCCATCGACCAACTGGTCAACGCTCAGCTCAACACCGCGTACATGGTGGCGCTCGGGGCGGCCGCCGGCGCGGCGTCCGGCCTCGCCACGCCGCAGGTCGCGGTCGCGGTGTCGCAGCCCGAATACGCTGGGGCCGGGGTGTAACATGCGGTGGGCCGCCGTCGCCCCGTTCGTCGAGACGCCGGCCGAGCGCTGGCTCGCCCCGTTCGTGGACGCGACTCGCCACGAGTTGCACGTCATCCCGCGCGGCCGGGCGCGGAGTTGGCACGCCAACGTCAAAGGCGTCACCGGGCTGGCCGAGTGGCTCGACTACCAGCGCCTGGCCCGGCAGGCGTGGACGGCCGGCACCGACGGCGTCGTCACGGTGTTCCCGCAACTTGCCGTCGCGGCGGGCTTGCAGAAGCGCCTGCGTCGCGACCGCCGGCCGCTGGTGTGCTGGTGCCTGAATATCGGTCGGCTGTACCCCGGCGTCAAGCGGTCGTTGGCTCGCTATGCCCTGAGCGCCGCCGATTGCTGCATCGTCCACGCCCGCCGCGAGTGCGACAACTATAGCGCCTGGCTCGGCCTGCCGCGCGACCGGTTCGAGTTCGTGCCGCTCCAGAAGGGTTACATCGAACCGACGCATGTCGAGGACGCAGAGAACCCGTTCGTCCTGTCGATGGGATCGGCCCACCGCGACTACCGCACGCTTTTCGACGCGATTCGCCCGCTGAACCTGCGCACCGTCGTCGTCGCGTCGCCGCGCTGCCTCGATGGGCTGGACGTGCCGCCGTGCGTCGAGGTGCGGAGTGGTTTGAGCTACGCCGAATGCCTGACGCTGGCACAGCGGGCGCGGGTCAACGTGGTGCCGGTGGATAACGACGATACCGCGTCGGGTCAGGTCACGGTCGTGGACGCGATGTGGCTGGCACGGCCGGTGGTCGCCACGCGCTGCCTCGGCACGGAGGACTACGTCACCAGCGGCCGCGACGGTTTCCTCGTCGCTCCCGGCGACGTGGACGAACTGCGGCGAACGGTCGAAGGGTTGTGGGGCGATGCCGACTTGCGGGCACGCGTCGGCGCGGCCGCACGCGCCCGGGCGTTTGGGGAATACAGCGAGGAGGTCGCCGGCGCGGCATTGACGCGGGTTCTAGACCGCTTTGGGTATTTCGATGACCTCCTGCCCGGAGCGCCAGCGACG
>CAZNSL010000665.1:0-1274 GCA_964574975.1 uncultured Alcaligenaceae bacterium
ACCGACTTCGCGCTCGCTGCCCTGGCCCGTGGCCGGGCGGATCGACTCACCCTCCACAAGTACCGCCTGATCGACCGACTGCGAACCGGTCCGGAAGCGGGCGACTTCCTGGCCGCCGCACCCCTCGACCGCTACGTTCGCATCCAGATCATTGCTCCGGGCGTTGCGCACGACCCGGCTCGCTTCGGGCGGTTCCGCCAGATGGTCCAGCAGGCCATGAGCGTTCACCACGCCAACCTGCCGCGCGTCCTCGACCTGGGTCACACGCCAGAAGTGGATTTCCTGGTCAGCGAACACATCGACGGGGAATCGCTCGAGGAGGTCCTCAAGAAGCGCGGTAAGTTACCCCACGACCTGGCCGTCCGCATCTTCGTCATGGCCTTCGATGCCCTCGAGGCTCTGCACCAGGGCCGGCTGTGGGCCGGCGAGCTGACGGCTGGCTGCCTGGTCCTCACCGGCGGCGACAAGAGTGGCGGCGGGGGCCGCTCGGTGCGCCTCGCCAACTTCGCCTTCTCGAAACGGTTTTTCGATTCGTCGGCATTGAACGTCACCGGACAGCCGGCCCCCGCAGCGCCGCCGGCTGGCGACGACCTGATACCCGAGGGGCCAGCGAAGCCCGAAGACGATATCGCCCGGCTCGGTGCCGTTTTCTACCGCTGTGTGACCGGGCGGGAGCCGACGCCGCCGACCGCGCCTGCGCGCGTGCATCCATTGGCCCCGGACGTGCCCATCGAGTTGGCCGACCTCATCGACCATCTGATCGATGCAAACCCCGGCCGAAGGCCCCCCACGGCGGCCGCCGTCGTCGGTGCATTGCGCACATTCCTCAAGGCCGACGAGAAGACTATCGCTGCGGCCTCGGCCCGCGGCCCGGGTGGTGCGCCGGCCGCCGCGGGCAACGGACGCCTGAGCGTCGAGCCGTCGCGGCCGGGCGAGCCGGAAGTTGCCCGTTACTTCCGCGCAGTAATGCGGCACGAAGGATCCGACCTGCACATGTCCGTCGGTAGCCCGCCCATGACGCGGATCCGCAACGCCATCCAGCCGATGGACGCGCCGGTATTGACGCGGGAAGGCATGCAGCAGCTCGTCGAGCCGATCTTAACGCCGCTGGGGCGGAGCCAACTCGAACAGTCCGGCGGGGCCGACTTTGCATTCGTCGTCGGCGAGGGCGAGGCGCGGTTTCGCGTCAACGTGTTCAAACAGCGGGGGCTGATGCTCGGCCTAGTAGCCCGCCGCGTCACGGCAGTGATCCCCACGTTCCAACAGCTCCATCT
>CAZNSL010000665.1:1286-3890 GCA_964574975.1 uncultured Alcaligenaceae bacterium
CGAACACGAGCAGGGACTGATCATCGTTTCCGGCGTGACCGGCAGTGGCAAGAGCACGACTCTGGCGGCCATGATCGACTACATCAACGCTCGCGAGCAGGTCCACATCCTGACTATCGAGGACCCGATCGAGTACCTGTTCACGAACAACAAGGCCATCATCAGCCAGCGCGAGGTTGGTATCGACGTGAGCGACTGGCACACGGCCCTGAAACATGCGGTGCGGCAGGACCCGGACGTGATCCTGGTCGGCGAGATGCGCGACCGTGAGACGTTCGAGGCCGGTATCACGGCAGCCGAGACCGGCCACCTGGTGTTCTGCACGCTCCACTCGTCGAGCGCGCCGAGTACCATCGGCCGTATCCTGGACCTGTTCCCGGCCGAGATGCATCCGGCGATGCGGCAGAGCCTGGCGTTCAACCTCAAGGCAATCGTCACCCTGAAGTTGTTGCCCTGCATCCGGCCAGGCGTGCCCCGCATCCCGGTCACCGAAGTCATGATCGTCAACTCGACGATCCGCGAACTGATCATCCGCGCCGAGGACAAGAAGTTGCCCGATGCTATCCGTATCGGAACGCTGGAAGGGATGAACGAGTTCAACGAGTGTCTGCGTCAACTCGTCGTCCGCGGCGACTTGGACCAGACGACGGCCCTGCATGCATCGACCAACCCCGATGCGCTGAAGATGGCGCTTAAGGGGATCAAGGTCTCGCAGGGAGGGCTGCTCTAACCGAGGTACTTCGCGTATGTCGCCGCGTTGAACCCGACCAGCAGCGTTCCACCGATGCGCAACGTGGGGCCTTTCAGGTTACCCCACGGGCCGAGTAACACCTTCGCCAGGTCGTCGTCGCTCGGCGCGTCCTTTTCGATGTCGATGACGCGGACGTTTTTGCCGCGGCCGGTCACGACTTTCTTGACCGATCGCGCCAACGCGATCGCGGCGGCGCGGTCGAATTTCACCTTGTCGGCGTCGGTCGAGTCGGCGATAGAACTGCCCGTTTGTTCGATGATCGCCAGTGCTTTCTGGCAACCTTCGCAGCCGCGACGACGGTACATCCAGGCGACCTTCTTCCCCACGACGGTGACTCCCGGGCGCGATACGGCAACGACTTAGCGCAGTGCGCCGGCGACCAAGCAGCAGTTGTGTCCGCCGAAGCCGAAGCTGTTGGAAATGGCGTTGATGACCTTCGTCTCGCGAGGCTGGTTCGGGACGTAGTCCAGGTCGCACGACGGGTCGGGGGTGTGCAGGTTGATGGTTGGGTGAATCGCCCGGTGCTTGATCGACAGGGCGCAGGCCACGAGGGCTGCTCCACCGGACGCACCGAGCAGGTGGCCGATCATGCTCTTGGTGCTGGAGACGGCCAGCTTCTTCGCGTGACCGCCGAACGCCTTTTTGATCGCCAACGTCTCGGCCGCGTCGCCGAGTTCGGTGCTGGTGCCGTGCGCGTTGACGTAGTCCACGTCTTGCGGCGAAATCCGAGCATCGCGCAGGGCCAATTCCATCGCACGGCACGCTCCGGCTCCTTCCGGGTGCGGTGCAGTAATGTGGTGTGCGTCGGCCGTCGAGCCGACGCCGAGGAGTTCGGCGTAGATTGGAGCGTTGCGCCGACGGGCGTGCTCCAACTCTTCGAGGACGACGATGCCGGAGCCTTCGCCGAGGACGAAGCCGTCGCGGTCCTTGTCGAACGGCCGGCTCGCGGCCGGCGGGTCGTCGTTACGGTGCGACAGCGCTCGCGCCGAGACGAATCCACCCAGTCCCATCGGCGTGATGGCCGCCTCGGAGCCTCCGGTAATCATGACATCGGCGTGGTCGTACTGGATCGCCCGCAGCGAGTCGCCGATAGCGTTGGCGGCACTGGCACACGCCGTCGAGACGGCGCTGTTCGGCCCCATCAGCCCGAAGTGGATCGAGACGTTCCCGCTGGCCGAGTTGGCGATCATCTTCGGGATGACGAACGGGCTGATCCGCCCCGGCCCCTTATGCATCAAGACCGTGTGCTGCTCCTCGAACTCGTACAGGCCGCCGATACCACTGCCGACGATGACGCCGCAGCGGAACGGATCGAGCTTGTCGAACTCGACGCCGGAGTCCTTGACGGCTTCGGCTGCGGCGACCAGCGCGAGTTGTGTGAAGCGGTCCATCCGTCGGACTTCTTTGGTGCCGAGGACGCCCTCGGGGTGGAAGTCCTTCACTTCGCCAGCGAAGCGGACCTTGAATGGAGCGATATCGAACTGCGTGATGGTCGCGACGCCGCTCTTGCCCGCGAGCAGGCTCTTCCAGAAGGTGCGGACATCGTTGCCGACCGGAGTGACGGCCCCCAGTCCGGTGATGACGACTCGCCGCCGACTCATTTCTTGGCGATCTCCCGCTCGATGTAGTCGATCGCCTCGCCGACGGTTTTAATCTTCTCGGCTTGTTCGTCGGGGATGTTGATCTCGAACTCTTCTTCGAGTTCCATGATCAGTTCGACGATGTCCAGCGAGTCGGCTCCGACATCCTCAATGAAGGAGGTCTTGCGGGTCACCTGCTCTTTGTTGACGCCGAGGTTCTCGCAGACGATTTCGATCACGCGCTCTTCGACGGACGGCACGGTAAAGCCTCCC
>CAZNSL010000666.1:0-3888 GCA_964574975.1 uncultured Alcaligenaceae bacterium
ATCGCCTGTAGGGACATCGCCTCACCTCACGATCTCGACCTCGACCACGAGACAGGGGCGAACATCAGTCGCCCTCCTGCCCCGGCCAGCCGAACTCCAGGTAATACTGCCTCGCCAGGTCGGCGAGCTGGTCGTCGCTGTACCGCTCCGTCACCGGCCCGAACGCCTCGGCCATCGCGTCCGGGTCCGGGGCCGCCTCCCCGACCGCTCGGGCGTCCTGCTCCTGCTCCCGCAGGATGTCCCGCTCGCCGTCGGTCAGGGTTCTTCTCAGGACCATCGCAGGCTCTCCAGTTTGGGGACGGGCGAAAGGGTGGGGGTCACTGGCCGGTCGCCTTGGCGATGGCGGCCAGCCCGGCGAGCAGCGCCCGCTTGCCGTCGCCGTACTCGCCGTCCTCCGGCTCGTCGCCCATGTCGGCCAACTCGAACGTCTCAACCAGCGCTCGGCAGGCGGCTAACAGGTCCGGGGCGGCGGCTATCAGTCGGGCGTTGGCCATCGGAATGTCCCCGGCGGTGGCGTTGCCCTTCACGATGGCGACGGCGGTTGAGTACCGCTCGCCGTCCTCGCCCTCGCCGGGGTTGCCGCTGACATAGAAGTCGAACTCCGTCGGCTCGCCCCGCCAGTTGTGGTCGTGGTAGCCCCACGGCCCGGGTGTGAATCTGTCCGCCATCGCTTGGCCTCCTCGGTGGGGAATCGTACCGTCAGCGGCCCGCCCGCATCGCGGCGGCTTGCACCGCCAGCCCGCCGGCCCAGGCGACCGCCACGGCCGCCGCGGGCAGGAGCCAGCCGGACAGGCTGAGGGTGCCGCCGGCAATCGTCAGGGTCAGGGACACGGGTCAATCTCCGGATCGGGGCGTGGGGCCGGCGGATGAGCCGCCGGCCGCCTGGTCGTACAGCCACAGCTTCTCGGCGGCCACCTGCACCGCCCGGACGGCCCGGCCTAGCTCGACGCCCAGCCCGTCCAGGGCGGCGACGGTCGCCGGGTCGGCGGTCGCCGCGACCGCCTCGTCCAACCGCCGGGCTGCGTCTTGTAGGCCCGCGTTCGCGGCCGCCAGGCCGGCCGCCAGTTGGTCCCGCGTCGTGGCCATCGGTCGTCCTCCGGTTACAGGTGCCCGCGGGCGACAAGCACCGTTGCCGCCGCGATGTGCCGACACTCCTCGACCCGCCGGAACCGCCCCGCTGGATCACGCTGGGCTAAATGGGTCGCCGCCGTGCCCGGGGACATCCGCTCTTCTGTCGCCGGCCATGACCGCCCTGGCCGTGCTGTAGGCAACGCCAAAGGTGAGTGCAACCGCCTCGGGCTTTGCGCCACGCTTGGCCAAATGCCTCATAATTCTGATGTCAAGGTTGGTCAGCTTGGTGGCGTGGTTGTCTTCCCCGAACAGCGCACACCCGTTGCGAATCGCGTCCTGGTTATTGCTCGCCGGTGTGTCCCACCGCAGGTTTTCCAGCCTGTTGTCGGCCGGGTCGTCGTTTTGATGGCAGCACACCATCCCCTCCGGGCGGGGGCCGACAAAAGCCTCCAGTACCAGATGATGAACTTTCTTGGTCACACTTGTGAACCGCCTCTCACGACGGCCATTAGCCCGCAGAGAGACGTGGTAGTACCCCTGGCCTGACTTCATCTGGCTAAGCCGCTTCCATGTGGGCGAGTGATGCGCCCACCGGGGCAGATAAGACCACACCGACCCGTCGCGGCCGGCGAAATACCCATCGAACCCAGGTATCGGCTTGACTTCGACGGCTGGAGATTCTTCGGCCATATCACAGGACTCCCATGTCGATGAGCTTGGCGGCGGCGTCCTGGTGGCGGCAGGAGCCGCGGTAGTGGGCCGCCTTGCACCCGCACCCGCTCGGCCGGCCGCCCATCAGCCCGACCCGGTACTCGTCGCCGCCGGCCTTGCGGACCGTCACCGCGTCGCCCGACCGAGCGAACACGTAGTCGTCGGCCCGCTTGCCGACCACGAGCGAAACCCTGACTACGCCGATGACGGGGCTGCCGAGAACCCGGAGGAATCTTCTCGGCTCCAGTCGTTTGGCCAGGGCAACCATCGGTGAACTCCAGTCGCCTTGTTAGCTCTCAGTTGATGGTATATTATCCTTGGTGTGACTCGCTGTCAACTCAGTTGAGAGTATTTTTAAGTGGGGAAAATCCTGTTCGGTCAGAAGCTCAGGGAAGTCCGCGAGTTACGCGGGCTAGAGCGGCAGGAGTTGGCCGACAAACTTCAGGTATCGCTCCGCGCCGTCGAACAGTGGGAACGTGGCGAGCGGGAACCGCTCGCCACCGCACTGGCCAAACTGTCGGCGGCCCGCGGGGTGTCCTGCGAGGCGGTCACGGCGCCGCTGGCGGCTAAAGACCCGGCGAAGCCCAAGCGGCCCCGCGGCCGGCCCCGCAAGTCGTCTTAGTTGCTATTCGTTCACTACTGGACAAAATGTAAGTGATAATCCGGCGGGGTCAACTGAATTCTCGGGGGCCGAATGACCGCGACGACGTGTGACACCGGGAGCGGGCTGTTACGGGCGGTGCTGGCCGACCCGGCGAGCGACGCCGCCCGGCTGATTTACGCCGACTACCTGGAGGAGCAGGGGCAGGCGGACCGGGCCGAGTTCATCCGGGTGCAGTGCGAGCTAGAGCGGCGGGAGGCGAAGCGGCCCAGGGCAGTCCCGATGACGCCGGAGAATGACGCCCTGTGGGACGAACTGCTCAAGCTGCGGGGCCGGCAGTCGGCGTTGTGGACAGGTCGTCGGGCGGCCGAGTGGTGGCCTGACCTTCGGGCGGCGGTGACGCTGCACCGGCGTTACCGCACCGTAAGCCAGCCGCCGGGTACGACGCTGGCGGTTGTCACCAGAGGGTTCGTGACCGAAATCCGCCTGCCGCTGGCCGCGTTCCTCGCCCACGCCCGCGACCTGTTCAGCCGGCACCCGATAACGGCCGTCGTCATTTCGGACGCTGTCATTCACCCGAGCGGCGGTAACGACACCTACTACCTCGGTGGCCTGGGGCGGTTCCCGAAGGAGCACTGGCGACGCCTGGACGGCCTGCCGTCGGTGCGGGCCGTCCAGGACGCGGTGTCGGGTGTCTGTGTGCATTGGGGCCGGTCGCTGGCCGGCCTGCCCCCGCTCGGCTAAACCCGCCGGCCCGAGTCCTCCCCCACCCGGGCCGGCGGCGACCGTGGCTAGCGGTCACACCAGTCTACGCCACTACGTGGCCTGATATGCACTTCTGGACCGGCGTATAATGCGAGCAGGCGGGGCGTTGACGCGCCCCACGCCGCCGCTTCGTTGGTGGGGTCTTTGACCCCGAGATGAACCTGCTGACCGTCTCGCATCGTGGCGTACCAGCCGCGTGAGCGGCGAAACCACGGCCCCGGAATACGGCGCCCCATCGCTCCCCTCCGTGGGTGACGACGCCGAAACGGGACTCCGTGGGCACGTGCCAGCCGTACATGGTGGCGAACGGAATCCCCGGGCAAACCCGCCCGTCCCGTGCGGCCATTATGGGAAATCGTAGCCGCCGTCAGAATGACCACACGGGCGGCGTCGGGGGCTGAAAATACCGGGGTTTCGCGCCGGCGCCTAGCGGGATTGGCACAGGACTGGACTGCCAGTTGGCACAATGGCACAGACGGTCAGTTCTTCCGCCACTTCGGCGGGCTGTTCGTCAGCCTGACCCCGGCCGGGGCCGGCGGGTCGAACGTGAGCGCGCCGTCCGCCCCGACCGTCAGCAGCCGGTGCCGGGTGCCGGCCGGGGTTTCCACCCAGTCCCCCTCCAGCATGTCCGCCACGTCGGGGGAGTACGGCCGGCTGGTCCCCGGCCGGGTGCAGGTGTACGTCGCGTCCCGGCCGACCACCACGTCCCCGCGGCCGTAGGTGCCCGGCGGCGGCCCGGC
>CAZNSL010000667.1:0-3887 GCA_964574975.1 uncultured Alcaligenaceae bacterium
CTCGTCGAGGATGTACCAAAGCGTTAACGGCGGGACACTGCCGATCCAAAGGCAAAGCGGCTTTAGCTCCAAGTCGCGGAGAGGCTCGCCGAACTGCGGGTAGAGACGCAAGCGGTAGTCGATCTCTTTGACGGCCGCGAACACGTCGGCGGCCATGTCCCGCCGCCGAGCATGCGCGACGAGTCCCTCAAGGGCATCGCGAACCCGCCCCGAGTAGAACACCGCATACGGCCGGGGCGGGTCATCCATCACCGCGTGCCGCCCGCTCGAGGTCCGGGAGGAAGTCGGCGAGTTGTAGCCCGCCCGTCCGTTGGATCTCGCGGTAGCCGTCGAGGATTTCTTCGTCCGTATACTGTGCCTTCGCCCACTCCAACTCTTCGGGCGTCAGTCGCCGAGCTACCGGCCGACCTTGAGCCAAGTTTTCCACGTCACGCGCGGCCTGCCGCTCGACGGCCGCCGCGTCGATCGCGTCGACGAGCCGCAGGAGGAATGCGTCGCAGGCTTCAGGGTCCAGGGACGCGAGGTATTCGGCCGCGCGGGCGGCGACCTCCGTGACCAACGATTCCAGGCCGTTCGCCGCCGGCACACCGGCCGCACGCAGCCGCGCGAGTTGTTGCAAGCGGGCCGCACGGGTTTCATCGTTCATTGGAGCCCTCCGATGTCGCATCACAGCTCAGTCTACCACGCCTGGCAAGCGCCGTGAATAGGATACCGCCGTCGCCCGCCCGCCACGAGCCGCCGCTATGACGCACACCCGCCGCTTCGCATTCGCCGTCGTTCTGTTTGCCATCGTCACCGCCGCCCGCGCCGCGGAGCCGCCGGTTTACGTCATCATCTGGTTCGATACGGAGGACTACATCCTGCCCGCCAGCGACGACGCCGCCAAGCGCGTCGCCGAGTGGCTCACCCGCGAGAACATCCGGGCCACGTTCAAGGTCGTCGGCGAGAAGGCCCGCACGCTCGATCGCCGTGGACGGGCCGACGTGATCGCCGCGCTCAAGAAGCACGAGATCGGCTACCATTCCGACTACCACAGCGTCCAGCCGACGCCGGCCGTTTACCTCAACGCCCTCGGCTGGGACGATGGCGTCGCCGAGTTCGACCGGCGCGAGCGGCCGGGCTTCGACGACGTGACTCGCATCTTCGGCCAACGGCCAACGTGCTACGGTCAGCCCGGCAGCTCGTGGGGGCCGCAGACGTTCGCGGCCATGCGGCAGTGGGGCATGGCGTGCTACCTCGACGCCGGTCGCCATGTGAGCCTCGGCGGCCGGCCGCACTTTTACGGCGGACTGCCGACCTTCTATCAGCTCGACCACACCATCCGCGCCGACTTGAAGGCCCCCGACAAGATCGCCGCGGCCGAGGACCGCTTCGATGAGGCCGTGAGGAAGCTGCGAGCCGAGGGCGGCGGCGTGGTCAGCACCGTCTACCATCCGTGCGAGTTCGCGCACCTGGAGTTCTGGGACGGCGTCAACTTCCGCGGCGGGGCCAACCCGCCGCGCGAGGCGTGGAAGCTGCCGCGGCAGCAGACCGAGGCCGAGATGCTCGCCAAGTACGAGGTGTTCTTCCGCTACGTTCGCCACATGAAGCGGACGCCGGGCGTGCGCTTCGTCACGGCGTCGGAAGCGGCCGAACTGTACCGTGACGACGCTTGCGGCCGGCGGTTCAAGCTGGACGAACTGCGGCAGATTGCCGCGGCCGTCGGCGACGCGGTGAACTGGCAGGCGCTCGGCGAGGTGCGGCTGACGCCGGGCGAAGTCTTCGCGCTCCTCAACGAGTACGTCGCGCTCAAGGCGAACGGCAGCGAGCCGACGGCGATCGAGATTCGTTCACCGATCGGGCCGACCAGCCCGCCGGCGCGGCTCGTCGAGCCGGTAACGGCCGACGCGAGCCAGTTCCGCCGCACGGCCGAGGACGTGAGCGGCTATCTGACGAAGCATGGCCGCGTGCCCGGCAGCATCTGGCTCGGCAGCGTGCCGGTGCCGCCGGAGGCGTACCTCGCGGCGGTGGCCCGTGTGGCGGTCGATCTCATCGACGGCAAGCCATTTCCGGCGACCGTCGAGGTGAAGCCGGCGACGCTTAAGGCAGCGGAGAACGTAGCGGCCGACGACCCGCGGCTGTGGGGCTGGGTGATCTTTCCGCCAAACTTCCGCGCGCCGGCGTTGATGGAGTTGGCCAAGTGGCAGGCGTGGACGCTCAAGCCGGCGGTGCTGCACGCGGCGGCTCAATGATCCACCAGCCCGGAGCGCGAGCGACGGGTCGAACGAACCCGTCGCTCGTGCTCCGGGCTGGCAATGAATCACCCGTCCAACGGTGGCCGGCGCAGGTGGTGGCCCCGCGCGACCTGGTACGCCTTCGCTACCGCCAAGAGTTCCGCCTCGCCGTACAGCCGGCCGGTGAACGTTACAGCCGTCGGTACTTCGTTGTCGCCCGACTTGCGGAAGCCGTTCGGCAAGACGACCGTCGGGTGGCCCGTCAGGTTCGTCAACAGCAGGTCGTTGCCGCCGACGTACAGGTCGACCGTCTCCATCAGGTCGGCCATCTGCTTCATGACCAGCGTGCGGATGCGGTTCGCCCGAATGTACTCCACGGCTGGGATGAACTGGCCGCGGCGGAACGACGCCGGCCAGTCGTTCAGCCCCTCGGTCACGTTGTTGCGGGTCACGTCGTCGAAGGCACACGCCGACTCCGCGTTCAGGATCACGTTAAGCGACCACACGGGCAGCGAGTCCGGCAGCTTGATCTCGATTAGCGTCACCCCCAACTCGCGCAGCGTCGTCAGCTCCGGCCGGTCGGCCAACGGCCGCGACGACTCGACGTAGCCGACCTTGACGTCCGTCAACTTGCGCGCCGGCGGCCAGACGAACGGACGGTCCACCGCGGCGGCGTCGAGCGGGTCGGAGCCGTGCGTCGCCGCCAGGACCAGGGCGCAATCCTCGACGGAACGGCAGATTGGGCCGAGCTTGTCCATCGTCCACGATAGCGTCATGCAGCCGGCCCGGCTGATGTGGCCGAACGTCGGCCGCAGACCGGTTGCTCCGCAGCGCGTACACGGCGACACGATGCTGCCGAGCGTCTCCGAGCCGATGGCGAAACCGACCAGTCCCGCGACGACCGCCGACGCCGAGCCAGCCGACGAACCGCTCGACCCCTGCGACTGGTTCCACGGATTGCGCGTCGTGCCGCCGAACCATTTGTCGCCCATCGCCAGTGCCCCAAGCGACAGCTTGGCAACCAGCACCGCCCCGGCGTCGTCGAGTTTCTTGACGACGGTTGCCGGCGAGTCGAAACGCTGGTGCTTGTACGGCGTCGCGCCCCAGGTGGTCGGGTAGCCGGGCACCGCGATCAGGTCCTTCGCGCCCCACGGGATGCCGTGGAGTGGTCCGCGGTACTTGCCGGCCGCGAACTCCTCGTCGGCCTTTGCGGCCCGTTTGATCGCCAGTTCCTCCGTCAGCGCGACGACGCACTTCAGGGTCGGATCGTACTTCTTGAGCCGGGCGAGATAGAGCTTCGTCAGTTCGGTGGAAGTGACTTGCTTCGTGCGCACGAGATACGCCAGCGAAGTCACGGGCAGGAACGCAAGGTCGTCGTCGGATTCCGGACGCTTGACCGCGGCGGGTGGTTGTGTCTTCGGCAGCGCGGCGGCCGGTGGCGGTGGGGGCGGCGCGGGCACGAACGCGAACGCTGGCGGCACGTGGTTCGGCAACGGCACCGCCCGCAGTGCCTTGTACGACCGCGCGGAGCGGCGCAGGCCGCTCAGGATTTCCTTGCGCTGATCCTCGGTTAGCGTCAGGCCGGCGACCCACTCGGCCTGGGCGACCATCTCGGCGGTGATCTCCGGCTCCTTGGCCGCCTCGACTCCGCAACCCGCTGCGGCAAGCGCGATG
>CAZNSL010000668.1:0-324 GCA_964574975.1 uncultured Alcaligenaceae bacterium
GCCTCGGCGTCGAGGGCGGCAAGGAGTTCGTGCTCCTTCGCCAAGAGGTCGCGGCGGTCGTTGGCCCGGTCGATGAACTCGAGCGCTTCGCTATCGACCGCGACTTCTTCGGGAACCTTGTGAACGGCGTCGATCATCGCCGTATAGTCGTCGCCGCCCTTCCAATGGCCCTTGGCGTCGAAGTAGCGCTTGGCGAGTTGGCCGAGCGAATCCGAGTGCCGCGGCGGCAGGTGCAGGGCGAGCGACAGTTGCTCGCCGTAGTGCGGCACGATCTCCGGCCGGGTGACGGCCGCCTTCTTGCGGCGGACGTTCGGCGGCGCGTCG
>CAZNSL010000668.1:334-3883 GCA_964574975.1 uncultured Alcaligenaceae bacterium
TGCCGAGGGTGTTGGCCTTGAAGTCGGGGCAGGTGCAGGTGTTGTCGCCCACGTCGAAGCCGCGGACGGTCACCTCGTAGCTGTTGCCGGAGTCGGGGTTGGTGACGCGGTAGGTGCTGAAGACGCGCTTCGTGCCGACGTTGTCGATGCGGAACCGGCCGGCGCGAGCGCGCTGCCGGCGGAGGTCGATCTGTTCTTCGCGCAGCACGGCGTCGGAGGCTCCGGGGGCGGGCAGCGTCATGATACCGCGCCCATCTAGGCCGGTGCCGCAACGAACGCCAACAAGGCGACGGCTGAAGCGCGTGCTACGGGAACTGGTTGACGCCGAAGCGTTCGCGGAACCGTGCGAGGTCGAAGGCATTGATGATGTCGTCGCCGACGAAGTTGATAAAGGTAAGGTAGCCCGGGCGGGTCAGTGAGCGAAACTTCGCGGCGAGTGAATCTGATATCCAGTGAATCTGCAATTTTACGAGGGCAGATACACGCGGCAAACCTGCTTCTTGAAAACAGTGGCCAAGATGCCATGAGACGGTTGATCGTGGTGTCGAACCGAGCGAGGAAGATGATGGGCTGCCGAACCGTCAACCCATTTGTGGTGTTGATGATTGCGGTCACGGCGATATCGTCTTCCAGATGCAGCAGGTGGGAATGGGTAAGCGGGTTGGCCCGGCCGAGGTGTCGGGGAAATACGTAGGGGCGGACTACGAGCGTGTCGCACAACCGGCGTGGTAGGGCGATGGCCCTCACCGCGGTCCGACGACGTTCGCCAGCGGTGCGCGATGACCTTTGGTGTCGCAATGGCAGGATGGACCCGGTGCAACATGATGCGGCTGGACGACGGCGGTTCGTCCCCATATCACAACTGCTGCATCGGAATTCGCTTGGGGACCGGGGGTTTCGCGCCGTGGCCGTTCGCATTCGCATGAAAAAGATGGGGCGGAAGCACCGCCAGTTCTTCCGCATCGTCGCCATCGACTCGCGCCAGCCGCGCGACGGACGGGTGATCGAGGAACTCGGCACCTACGACCCGATGGTCAAGGACACCGATGCCCGCACGACCCTGCGGCCGGAGCGGATCAAGTACTGGATGGGCGTCGGAGCGCTGCCGTCGGAGCGCTGCCAGACCCTTTTCACGAAGTACCTGGGCAAGTTCGAGGCGAAGGAGGCCGAAGCGAAGGCGGCGGCCGCGGCACCGACCGCGTGACGCCCGGCGAGCCATGCGCTTCGACGTGCTGACCCTGTTCCCCGAGATCTTCTCGGGCTACCTGACGCAGAGCCTGTTGAAGCTGGCCATCGCCAACGGACTGGTGGACATCCGGCTCTGGAACCTGCGAGACTGGGCCACGGGGAAGCACAAGAGCGTGGACGACCGCCCCTACGGCGGTGGCCCCGGTATGGTGCTGATGTGCGAACCGGTCTACGCCGCCGTCGAGGCCGTGCGGGCCGACGCCCCGGAGCCGGGCGAGTTGATCCTGCTGACGCCGGCCGGCGAACGGCTGACGCAGCCGTTGGTGCGAGAACTGGCGACCAAGCAGCGGCTGACGCTCTTGTGCGGCCGGTACGAGGGGTTCGACGAGCGCATCCGTCTGGGTTTGCGGCCCCGCGAGATATCGGTCGGCGACTTCGTCTGCAACGGCGGCGAGGTGCCGGCCATGGTCGTGATCGACACCGTGGTACGCTACGTCTCCGGCGTGTTGGGGGACGCGGACAGTCTGGTCGAGGAGTCGCACAGCGAGTCGCCCGGCCGGCTGGAGTACCCGCAGTACACGAGGCCGCGCGAGTTCCGCGGCATGGCGGTGCCGGAGGTCCTGCTCGGCGGCGACCACGGCGCGGTCGCCCGCTGGCGGCGCGAACAATCCGAGTTGCGAAGTCACCCGGGGCGGGCCGAGCCGTCCGACCCGCGAAAGGACGTGTCCCATGAAAAACCCCATCCTGGCCCTGGTTGAATCCAACGACATCAAGTTCCGCGAGGCGGCCGAGGAGAAGCGGATCGCCGCGGCCAAGGAGCGAAAGGCCAGCGCGAAGGACGCCAAGGGCAAGCCGAAGAAGGGCGAGGCGAAAGGGTCCAGCGAAGACATCACCAAGCGCGAGATCGCCGAGTTCACCATCGGCGACACGGTCGATATCCACCTGCGCATCCTGGAAGGGACGAAGGAACGCCTCCAGGTGTTCAACGGCGTGGTGATCGCCCGCCGTGGGGCCGGGGCGAGCGAGATGTTCACCGTCCGCCGCATCGTGCAGGGCGAGGGCGTCGAGCGCATCTTCCCGCTGAACAGCCCGAAGATTGCCAAGGTCGAGGTCAAGCGCACCGGCGAGGTTCGCCGCGCCAAGCTCTACTACATGCGCGACCGCGTCGGCAAGGCGACCCGCCTGCGCGAGCGCAAAGAGAAGGTAACGGCCGCCGCGCCCAGCGCCAACGGCAGCGCCAACGGCGTGGCCGGCGGCAAGGGTGCGAAAAAGGCCGAGACCGCCGCGGAGTAATGGCGAAGAATTAGCCACAGATGAACACAGATGAACACGGATGAGACAGGATTGGTGTCTTATCCGCGTTCATCTGTGTTCATCTGTGGCTAATTCCTCTTCCAAGAGGTCGGAATGGGCATCACGCGCTGGCCCGTGTTCCGCCGCTGGTTCGGGACGCGCTCCGAGCGCGCGGCAGCTCGCTTTCTCCGTCGTCGCGGTCTGCGCATCCTCTTCCGCAACGTCGTCTTGCCTCCCGGCGAACTCGACATCGTTGCCCTCGACGGACGCACCATCGTCTTCGTCGAGGTGCGCTCCACTGAGTCCGGCGACCTCGAACGCCCGACGGCGTCGGTCGACGCTGCCAAGCAGCGGAAGCTCACCGACCTGGCGCTCGCGTTCCTCCAGTCCAAGCGACTGCTGGGGCACGCCGCCCGCTTCGACGTGGTGGCCGTGAGTTGGCCGGCGAACCGCCGCGAGCCGGAGATCGTCCATCACCCCGACGCCTTCCCGGCCGTCGGCCGCTTCCAGATGTACACCTGAGACGCCGTTATGCTGTCCGCCGACGAGCAACTTGCCCTGATTCGCCGCGGCATCGACCGGATCGTGCCGGAGGAGGAACTCCGCACCAAACTCGCCACCGGCCGGCCGCTGCGGGTCAAACTCGGCATCGACCCGACCGGGTTCGATGTCCACCTCGGCCACACCGTCGTTCTGCGGAAGTTGCGCCAGTTCCAGGACCTCGGCCACCAGGTCGTCCTCATCATCGGCACGGCCACGGCTGCCGTCGGCGACCCGTCCGGCCGCGACGATTCGCGCAAGGGCTTGACCGCAGACCAGATCGACAAGAACGCCGAGAACTACCTGACGCAAATCGGTCGGGTAATCGACGTGTCGAAAGCTGAGGTGGTCCGCAACGGCGACTGGTTCGGCCGGTTCTCCTTCGCTGACATGCAGCGGTTGCTCGGCCACACGACCATGCAGCGGATGCTAGAGCGAGACGACTTCACCAAGCGGATCAAGGCCGGCACGCCAATCTACCTGCACGAGTGCCTGTACCCGCTGATGCAGGGGCAGGACTCGGTCGAG
>CAZNSL010000669.1:0-3874 GCA_964574975.1 uncultured Alcaligenaceae bacterium
CTCGCGCTCCGGGCTGGCCGAGGTTGGATTCGCCACACTTCACGCCGCCTGGCTGACGCCGACTGACCCGCCGCTGTCGATGAGGAGCCGGGCCAGCGCTTCGACTTCGGCCTGGAACGCGTCCGCCCGACGTTCGGCTACTTCCCAGCGGCCGCGAGCGTGCGACAGCCGCTCCTTCTGCCGGGCCGTCTCGTCCGCAAGCGCCGCTTGACGGCGCTCCTGCTCGGCCGCCTGTGCTTCGACCCGCGCGCCTCGCGCATCGCGCGCGCGGTCGGCCGCCCGAACTCGGGCCGCTTGTTCGTCGAGCCGGGTCGACTCGGCTGCCAGTGCCGAGCGCAGCCGCTCCAGGTCGCGTGCCGCGACGGCGCAGTAGCCATCCCATTGCCGACGCAGCCGCTCGATCCTCCGGGCGGCGGCGGCCGGGTTATCGGCTGCATCGAGCGTCTCCCGGCGTAGCTGTTCGACCGCCCCTGCCTGCGCCGCGACGGTCCGCCGTTCCTCTTGGAGCTTTGCCCCCGCCCGCAAGAGGACGGCGCGGGCGGCGGCCCACTCGGCGCGTTCCTGCTTGCACGATGCCTGCGCGACGCGCAGCCGGCCGATCTCGGCGGAGCGCCGTTGGCCCCACGTCCGCCACAGTTCCGCCCACGCCGCGACTCGTTCGTCGAGTCGCCGCTCGCGGGCCACCAGCGAGGCCGCCCGCCGCCGCTGACCGGTGGCGCGGTCGTCCGCCCGCGACTCGGCCACGACCCGCTCCGCTTCGAGCCGCAGTCGCAGAGCGTTGAGCGCATCGTAGTCGACCTGCGCACGTACCTCGGACGCCGTCAGGTCGCGGGATCGACGGGCGAGTTCCTGGGCCTGCTGCTGCACCTCGGCCGCGGCGGCGTCGAGGTCCATCCGCGCCTGCTCGCATTCGATGGCCCAGTTGTCGCGGGCACGTACCAGCCGTGCGGCGTGCTCGGACAGCGTCAGACGCTGGTCCGCCAACTCGTCGGCGACCTGGGCCAGCAGTTCGGCGCGCCGCCGCTGGGTGTCGTCGAAGTCCGGCCCGGCCTGCGGCGCGAGCGGCGGCGCGGCCCGCAGCAGTTCATTCTGCTGATCGACGAGCTTTTGCCGCAAGTTCACGACGCGGGTTTCGAGCCGATCGATCTCGCGGCGGCGCTCGCGCACGGCCGTTTCAATCGTCTGCTGTTCGCGCGTCAGGGCGGCCTCCTCGGCCGCGACGCCTTTCGACCGCAGTGCGAGGTCGCGCAACCGTTCGCGGCGCTCGGCCTCCTCGGCCGCACGTTGCGTGCGCCACGCGCGTTGTTCGGCGTCGAGTTGTTCCTGACGGTCCTGGAGTTCGCGCCGCCGGAGTTCGACTTCGCCGTTGGCCTGGGCGGCCTCGGCGAGCAACTCGGCCCGCTCGGCGTCGAAGCGTTCGCGCTCGGCGACGAGTTCGGCTTGGGCCGTGGCGAGTTGCCGGTCGGCGGCATGCCGCTCGCGCCGCCAACGGTCGCGTAGCTTGCGCGACAGCCGGGCGACCCGGTCCCGTCGAGCGCGTGCGTCGCCGAGCAGGTCGGCCGCCTCGTCGCGGGCCTTGGCTAGCTCGGCCGCTTGCTGGGCGGCGAGTTCGGCGTGTGCGGCCCGCTTTTGGCGCAGCTTGGCGCGGGCCGCGGCGATTTGATCCTGGAGTTCGAACGCTTGTCGCCGCTTCTCGTCGAGGTGAGTGGCGATCTGTTCTTCCTGGGCGGCGAGGGCCGACTCGCGCTCGTGCAAGCGCAATTCGTACTCGGCGAGGGCCGCCTGTTGGGCGACCACGGCCGCCGCCTGGACGCGAAGTGCGTCGAGCCACGGGCCGTCGTCCGGCGGTTCGTCTGTGGACCTGCGGGTCATGCCCGCTCCCCTCCGGCGACGCGATACCGTTAGAATCTGTATCGGTTGAATCGGTCGTGCCGGATGAGCGGAACTCGGCGCGACGTGAACGTGCGTTCCGAAGCGCCTCACGAATTCCTCGGAACGGCGTTGAACAGCCGGAGGCCGCGGTGATCGTCGAGCCGAGCCGCCCCGACTTCGCCGATGTCGTCCGCGACCACTGGCCGGGTGTCTACCGCCTGATGCTCTCAATGGCGGGCGACCGGCACGCGGCCGAGGACCTGACGCAGGAGGCGTTCGCGCGGGCGCTGACGCGCTGGCAGAGCTTTCGGCCCGGCACGAACCTGCGGGCGTGGCTCCTGCGGATTGCGACGAACGCCTACCTCGACGATCGCCGCCGGCACAAACGCGCCAGGACCGGACCGTTGGATGGCGAGCCGCCGGGCCGCGAGCGGCCGACCGAGCTACGCCTGGAAACGACCGAGCGGGCGGACGCCGTACGGGCCGGCTTGCAAACGCTGACGGAGTTGACGCGGCTCGTGTTCCACCTACGGGCGGCCGAGGATCTGTCGTTCCGCGAGATTGCCAAGTTGGCCGGCACGACCGAGCAGTCCGCGCGCTGGCACATGCACCAGGCCCGCACGAAGTTGCTCGACCTGTTGGGGGAGGACTTTTGAGATGGACTGCGGCGCGACCCGCAACTGGCTCCTGCAAGCCGAACGACCGGACAGCCCTCCGGCCGCGGTCGCCGATCACGTCCGGGATTGCGCGGCGTGTGCAGCTTTCGCCGCCCGCGTCGAACGACTTGACGGCGCACTGCGCAACGAACCGCTGCCGGATGCCGCAATTGCGTCCCGCGATGCCTTCGTGACCCGTCTGGCCGCGACTCCCGTCCAGCCGATGGTGCGCAGCCGTGGGTCGCGGAATTGGGCGGTGGCCGCACTGATGCTACTCGCGTTCGGTCTCGCGTCGCTGCTGGTGCTGCCGGGGACGCCGGTGCAGGCGTCGCCGAACGTCGTCGATCGCCTGATCGACTGGAACGTCAATTTGGCCAGTGGCGAACGCAGCGATGCGGCTAGACGGTTCGCTGCGGCCGAGCCGACGCTGTCGGCCGACCTGGCCGAGCTGTCGGCGAGCGAACGCGAGTTGGCCGACACATTGCTCGTCAACGGTCGTTGGCTGGCGACCAACGACGATCCCGTCGAAGCCGCGGTGAGAATGCACGACGTGGCGGATCGACTGTTCGACAGGTTGCGAAAGGCGGCCGCCCGTGGCGATGCCCGCGCGTCGCAGCAATTTGCCCGTCGGCTCAGAAATGTTGCGGGTGGATTCGACCGATTCTCGGCCGGGGCGAACCTGACGCCGGAGCAGCAGAAGCGGATCGACCAAATCGAGCGCCGCCGGGCCAAGCGCCAGCAGGCGCTGGCCGAGTTGCACGCGAAGATGCCGACCGCCTCGAAGAGGGAGTTGCGCCTGGCCCTGGAGGCGTCGCGCAAGAAGCCCAAGGCGAAGTCACGACCTAACCCGTGAAGGAGTGTCCGCGATGAAATCGTTCGTGGCCGCAGTTGCGGCGCTGGTGTTGTCCGTCGCCGGCCTGTCGGCCGGTGAAAGCAAAGAAGTGAAAGGACAGGTGAAGAAGGTCGATGCCGACAAGTCGGCGATCGTCGTCGTGGTGGACGGTAAAGCCGTGGAGTACGTCGTTGCCAAGGACGCGAAGATTACACAGGCACCGCCCGCGAAGAAATCCAAGAAGCACCCGACACCCACCGAATTGACGGACGGCCTCAAATCGGTGAAGGCGAAGTCCCGCGTCGTACTGACGACCGAGACAATGGACGGCAAAGACGTGGTCACTGCGCTCAAAGTCGAGTCGGCGGCGAAGGAGAAGAAAAAGAAGGACAAGTGATTCCGGGAAACCTATGTCAGCGGCGTCCATCGTGTTAGGGGCTGCCCCGAAAAGCTGGACGCCGCCGAGGGCCAATCGGTAGGGCGGCTACAGCGCCACCGTCAACGTAATGACCTC
>CAZNSL010000670.1:0-3873 GCA_964574975.1 uncultured Alcaligenaceae bacterium
AGTACTTCGACGCCAACACCTACCTGCGGATCACCAAGGCGCTCGACTACTTCGACCCGGCGCTGGCCACCGGCGGCGAGCTCGCGCGGGCGCTTTCGCCGGCCACGTGCAAGTTCCTCGTCGCGTCGTTCACCACCGACTGGCGCTTCCCGCCGTCGCGCTCGCGCGAGATCGTGAAGGCGCTGGTCGACCGGCGGCGCGACGTCTGCTACGCGGAGATCGACGCGCCGCACGGGCACGACGCGTTCCTGCTCGACGACCCGCAGTACCACGCGCTGGTGCGCGCGTACTTCGAGAACGTCGCGTCCGACGCCGACTACTCGACGTTCCGCTTCGGGGCCGAGGTCCGGCGCAAGCTCGAGGAGCGCGACCGGCAGGCGCAGCGCGCGGACTTCGCGACCATCGCGTCGTGGGTGGCGCCCGGCGCGCAGGTGCTCGACCTGGGCTGCGGCGACGGCAGCCTGCTCGCGTACCTCGCGCGCGAGCGCAACGCGAAGGGCTACGGCATCGAGATCGCCGACGAGGGCGTGCTCGCCAGCGTGAAGAACGGCATCAACGTGCTGCAGAGCGACCTGGAGAGCGGGCTCGCCGGCTTCGACGACGCGTCGTTCGACTGCGTGATCCTGTCGCAGACGCTGCAGGCGATGCGGCACACCGAGGAGATCGTCGCCGAGATGCTGCGCGTCGGCCGCGAGGTGATCGTCACGTTCCCGAACTTCGGGCACTGGACGCACCGCTGGCAGATCATGCGCGGCCGGATGCCCGTGTCCGAGAAGCTGCCGTACCAGTGGTACGACACGCCGAACATCCACCTGTGCACGGTCGCCGACTTCGACGCCTTCCTGCGCGAGCGCAACTGCGTGGTCGAGAACCGCGTGGTCCTGGCCGCCGGCCGCTCCGTGCACGTCCTGCCCAACCTGCTGGGCGAGCTCGCGATCTACCGCTTCCGCCGCGCCTGAGGCCCCAAGGGTCTGACCCTCAACATGCAATATAGTGCATGTTGAGGGTCAGACCCCCGACGTGCAATCCGTTGCATGTCGAGGGTCAGACCCTCGACTTATGGCCGATGGCGCGCGCGCCGACCGTGCCCTAGGTTCGGGGCCATGCCCAGGATGCCCCGCATGTACGCGCCCGGCGTTGCGCTGCACGTGATCCAGCGCGGCAACGACCGGACCGCGCTCTTCGTCGACGGCGAGGACTTCACGCGGTTTCGCAGCCTCATGGCCCTTGCGGCCGCGCGCTACGGAGTCGTCGTGCACGCTTATGTGCTGATGACCAACCACGTTCACCTGCTGGCCACGCCGCGCGGCGAGCGCTGCATGCCCCGCGCCATGCACTGGGTCGGCGGCGTGTTCGCGCAGTACCTCAACGCCAAGTACTCGCGAACCGGGTCGCGGTTCGAGGGCCGCTACCGCGCCGCGGCGGTGCACGACGACACCTACCTGCTCACCTGTATGCGCTACGTCGAGCTCAACGCGGTTCGCGCCGGGATCGTCGCCGATCCCGCGGACTACCCATGGTCGAGCTTCCGTGCCAACGCCCTGGGCGAGGCCGACGGGCTGGTGACGCGACATCCGGTGTTCCACGAGCTCGGACGCGACGCCCGCCAGCGGCAGTCGGCATACCGGGAGCTCTTTCGCGGGGCGATTCCCGACCGCACGCTAGACGCCATCCGCACAGCGACACGCCACGGCTGGGCGCTCGGCGACGACGCGTTCGTCCGGCGGATCTCGGCGCAGTGCCGGCGCGCGGCGCCGCTGCGCGCCGGCGCCATCCGCGCAAAGGTCTGATCCCTACATCATCCCGCCCATGCCCCCGGCGCACATCGACAGCGCGCCCAGCACGAAGAACACCAGGATCGCGCAAACCACGACCACCGCCGTGTAGGGGATCGCCTTCTCCTTCGGGCTGCGCATCAGCACGGGCAGGCCGAGGTACATGATGTAGAGGCCGTACGCGCTCGCGATCAACCCCAGCACGCCCAGGGACGGGACGAGGTGCAGCACGCCCGCCACCCACGCTGGCGTATAGCTGTACGCCACCACCTTCAGCGCCCGCAGCGAATCGCGCTGCCCGCCGAACTGCGGCGCGAGCGCGTCGACGATGAACGACAGCAGCCACACGCCGACGAACGCCATCACGTACATGAGGATCGCGCTGGCGAGCCCGATTCCCACGCCGATCCGGACGGTGCCGAGCAGCGGCACGCTGGTGCCGATCAGCACCTGGCCCAGGAACGTCGCGATCGCGCCGATCGCCGCGAGCGGCGCCACGTACCCGGTGTAGATCGTCGCCGCCGTCGTCGCCTCACCGGCGATCACCGGCCACTCGCTCGCGGGGCGCAGCAGGATCGCCGTGACGCGCGCGAGCAGCCCCGCCACGCGCGGATCCCCCACCGCCGGCGGCGCGGCGACGGGCTTGGGCGCAAAGCCCGTCCCCGGCGGTTGCGACGGCGACAGCCCGACCACCGCCCCGCAGTGGGCGCAGAACTTCGCGTCGGACTCGAGCGGCTTGCCGCACTTTGCGCAATCCATGGTGCCTCCACGCGTGGGTCGAAGCGATCCCGGATGCTCATGCTAGCACCGGCCCCGACGTCGCGGCGCGGTCGTGCCGTTACACTCGCGACACGGGTGCAGGCATGCCCGGTCAACGAACGGGAGAAGGGCGATGGAAAGCGAGTTGCGCGGGCGTGGTGTCTGGGCGCGGGCGGCGGCGCGGCAATGTTCGGCGTGGCTCATTGCCGCGATCGTGCTGGCCGGCTGCGCCGGCATGCCGCCGTCCGATCCGCTGCCGTCCTGGAACGAAGGCGCCACGAAGGCCGCGATCGTGAAGTTCGTCGCCGACACCACCCGGCCCGGCAGTGCCGGCTACGTGCCGCCGGCCGAACGGATCGCGACCTTCGACAACGACGGCACGCTGTGGACCGAGCACCCGATGTACGTCGAGGTGCTGTTCACGCTCGACCGCATCAAGGCCATGGCCGCCGCCAACCCGGGCTGGCGCGACGAACAGCCGTTCAAGGCGGTGATCGACGGCGACCGCGCCGCGATGGCGAAATTCAGCGAGGCCGACTTCTTCAAGCTGATTGCCGCGACGCACGCCGGCCGCACGTCGGCGCAGTTCCGGAAGGACGCGGCCGATTGGCTGGCCGCGACGAAGGACCCGCGCTTCGGCCGCCTGTACACCGAGCTCGTCTACCAGCCGATGCTGGAGGTGCTCGCGTACTTCCGCGCCAATGGCTACCGGACCTACATCGTCTCCGGCGGCACGCTTGACTTCATCCGCAGCTTCGCCGACAAGGCCTACGGGATACCGCCGGAGCAGGTGATCGGCACTTCGTTCGACGCGAAGTACACGTTTGCCGGCGACGTGGCGACGGTTGCCGCCGAGCCGAAGCTCATGCTGCTCGACGACGGGCCCGGCAAGGCGGTCGGCATCGATCACGTGATCGGCCGCGTGCCGATCGCCGCCTTCGGCAACTCCGACGGCGACCTCGCGATGCTGCAGACGACGACCAACAGCCCGGAGAGCAAGTCGCGCCCGCGCTTCGCGGCGTTCGTCTGGCACACCGACGCGGTACGCGAGTATGCGTACGACCGCAATACGTCGGTCGGCCGACTGAACGAGGGCCTCGACCTCGCGCCGCGGCTCGGCTGGTACCTGATCGACATGAGGAAGGACTGGAAGGTCATCTTCCCGTACGAGCTCAAGCCGTAGTTTCGATCGAGGGTCTGACCCTCAACATGCAATCTACTTCATGTTGAGGGTCAGACCCTCAAGTTGGGGTCTGATCCTCGAGGCGGGCGGTTAGAATCCGTCGATGGCCGAATCGCCGCCCGCGATGAGACCAATCACCATGCCAGGCGGCACCGA
>CAZNSL010000671.1:0-3169 GCA_964574975.1 uncultured Alcaligenaceae bacterium
GGAGAAGGTCGGCATCGACGACGCCTGCACGTTCATGGGCCGCTACGCGAACGGCAGCTTGGCGAACTTCGAGAGCACCCGCTACGCCCGCGGCCACAAGGCGCTCTACACGTTCGAGATCAACGGCGAGAACGCGTCCTTGTTCTGGGACTTGCACGATCTGCACCGCTTGCAGGTGTTCGACTACAAGGAGGGCGAGGGCCGCACCCGCGGCTGGAAGAGCGTCCACGTCACGGATAACAGCCCGGACCACCCGTACATGGACAAGTGGTGGGTGCCGGGCCTTCAGATCGGCTACGAGCACTCGTTCGTCCACCAGGTCGCCGACTTCGTGAAGGGCCTCGAAACCGGCACGCCGGCGCTGCCGGACTTCCGCGACGCGCTGCGGACGCAGTACGTCTGCGATGCGGTGCTGACGAGCGCGCAGGACGGGAAGTGGGTTGACGTGCCGAAAGGGTGACGTTGATGTCGTCCGAATGGGTGACGATCGAACAATATAGCCTGATGCCGGACCCGGACGACGGGACGCGCGACGAACTCATTTGTGGTCGCGTGATCCGCTACCCGCTGGCGGACCTCCGTCACGGCGTTTGCTGTAGCACTGTCGCGTGTTTTGTGGAGGAGTTCAACAAGTCAAGCGGTATGGGGGTGACAACGCTACGGTGCGGATTCATCGCGGGCCAGCATCCGGACTCGGTGGTTGCCCCCGATCTACTGTTCTGGCGCATTGAGCGTCGCCCGCACCTCGACAACAGTTGGCCGGAGGTATCGCCCGATCTCGCCGTCGCTGTCCTCGACCCGGGCGAGAGTGAGGAACGGGAACGACGTGCTGCCAGGTTTTACGGTCGAGGCCGGCAGTTTGTTTTCGTAGGGTGGGACGAGTGGTGCGAGTCCCACCGTGAACCGCCTTGCGACTGGGCCTTTGCGGTGGGACTCGCTCCACTCGTCCCACCCTACAATGCTGCGTCGCCCAGCATGTGTCCCAGCTTTGCCGTCAGTGCCTCGACCTCCTCGGGGTGGTGTTGGCTGACCTCGTTGACCTCCCAACGGTCGTCCGGCTTGCGGTACAGCCGCGGCGGGTCGCCGGCGATCAGGTAGGCGTCGGCCGTGCGTACACCCTGGCCTGCGATGACGACCGCCTCCCGCTCCGCCACCTCGACGGGCCGACCGACTAAACCCGCGATCGAGTCGAATAGGTCCGGCGGTTGCGTCAGCGAGACGACGCGTTCGCCGGTCCCGTTGCCGTTCGGCCGACGGACGACGAGCGGCAGGTGCACCAACTCCTCGTGCGGCGTGCCGTCCGAGAAGCCCGATACGCCGTGCTCGCCGAGCGGCAGGCCGCGAAAGCTCGTCAGCACCCACGTCGCATCGTTGCCCCAGCCGCGCTTGTCCAGGTCCGTCCACAGCTTCGCCAGTGCCGCGTCGAACGCCGTCACGGCGGCCGCGTAGGTCCGCTGGAGCCGGTCGAGCGTGCTGTCATCGCCCACGGCCGGCGGCAACTCGTCGGCCCACGGCAGCAGTTCGTTGTCCCCCTCGTCGGCATCGGCGAAGGCGTCGGCGGCGATTTCATCCGGCACGTCCCACGGCGGTAACAGCACACCAATGTCGATCCACAGCACCGCCGGGTCGGCGTCGCCGAGTTGCTCGACGGCTTTCCTCACAGCCCGCCGCGTCGGTTTGAGGGTAAACGACTCCTCCTCCGCCCGCTCGAACGGCACGACGGCCAGCGGTACGGCGGCCAGCCGATCGCGCAGCTCGGCAGCGATGGGTACGCGCGGCGTATCGGCGTAATGCCAATCGTAGACGACACCCTCCGCGGCCCACCGGTCCACGGTCGGCGTCGGCACCCACTCGCAGCCGTAGCAGCCGAGGTAGTCTGGCCGCAAGCCGTCCGCCGCGATCACGACAACGCGCATCGGTTCGCCACCCTCCGCACTCATCATAGAATGAACCTGCCGGCGGGGCCGGGCGTACCGACGATGACTGCGAACGAAAGGCGGCGGCGTGCTTGGCCCGATCTTCGCCCGCGAATTCCTCACGGTGCCTCGGCGGGCCGCGCACTACGGCGCGCGGGCGGCCTCGTTGGGCCTCCTCTGGACCCTCGGCGTGACCGCCTGGCTGGCCACGGGCGGCCTGGCCGACGAGCCACTCCTCGGTCCGACCGCCCGTTTCGGCGTCCTTCTGTTCCGCGTCTTCACCCTCACCGAACTCGCGCTCGTCACCTTCTTCGCCGCCCTGTCGGCCGCCAGCACTGTCGCCCAAGAAAAAGACCGCCGCACCTTCGTGCTGCTCTTGCTCTCCGACCTGCGCGACTACGAGATCGTCCTCGGCAAGATGCTCGGCAGCCTGCTACCGATCCTGCTGGTCCTGCTCGGCTCGCTGCCGGTGCTGATGCTCTTGTTGCTTCTGGGCGGCATGACGCCGGAACAGGTGATCCAGTCCTGGCTCGTCCTCGTCGCCACGGCGCTGGCAGCCGGGTCGCTCGGCGGCCTGGTAGCTCTCTGGCGCGACCGCACGTTCCAGTCGCTCGCCCTCTCGGTGCTGGCGATCGTCTTGTATTTCTGTGGCGTCGAGGCGCTCGGCCTGTTCGACGCGACGGCCGGGGCACGCGAGTTCCTCAACCCGTTCCGGGCTCTCTTCGGCATCCTCGACGCCGAGAGCGCCGAGGCGACCGTCGCTCCGGTGTACGGCTTCGTCGCCGCCATGCTGGTACTGAGCGTGCTGCTGAACCTGTGGGGCATCTACAAGCTGCGGCACTGGAACCCCGGCGGCGAGCCGATCATGCAGCGCGAGGCCCCAGACGACGAGGACGAGAAGGACCGCACCAAGGCCCACGCCGCCCCTGGCGCGCTGCGCGGGGTGTGGTCCAACCCGATCCTCTGGCGCGAAATCCGCACTCGCGCCTACGGTCGTCGGCCCTTGATCGTCAAGCTCGCGTACTTCATCGTCCTGGGACTCATCTGCTACGCGGCTTTGTCGGCGGTCCTCGGCCCGACGCGGGTGCCGTTCGGTCCCGGCCTCGGCCTGATTCCCGTGACGATCCTGAGCCTCCTGTTGGTGACGCTCCAGGCGGTGACAGCCATCACGACCGAGCGCGATGGCGGAGCGCTCGACTTACTCCTCGTCACCGATCTGTCGCCGAAGGAGTTCATCTTTGGCAAACTCGGCG
>CAZNSL010000671.1:3179-3872 GCA_964574975.1 uncultured Alcaligenaceae bacterium
CTCGGCGGTGTAGTGTGGAACACGAAGGAGTTCCTGCTGCCGCCGCTGATTCTGGCGGCGGTGTACGCAGCGCTCGGCCTACTGGCGACACCGCCAGCGTCGATGCCGCAACTCGAAGCCGGCATGAACGCATGGGCGCTGGTCGCCACCTGGGGCGCGATGCTGATGCTGCTGGCGTTCGCAATGATTTTCGGCGTCCACGTCGCCCTACGAATCGCCAACAGCCGGCAGTCGGTGACGAACGCGCTGGGTACCGTCTTCTTCCTGTCGGTCGGCACCCTGGTGTGCATCTACCTGATTCTGATCAATGGCGGTACCTTCGAGTACCAATTCCTGAGCTTCTCGCTGTTCCTCGTCGTCGGCATCGGCGGGCTGTGGTGGGTGCTGAGCGCCGATCAACCGACGCAGGCGCTGACGCTGGCGAGCATCCTGCTGCCCCTGTTCATGTTCTACAGTGTGACGAATGTGCTGGTGGCCAGCCCTGGCTCGCAGGAGTCGGCCCCGCCGCTGGTGCCGTTCCTGTCGATCGCGCTGCCGTTCGGCTTCGCCATCGGCGCGATGCTGGTGCCGCTGTTGAGCGAATTCGACGTGGCTTTGGGCCGCACGCGGGCGGAAGAGTAGGTTTTTTCACCACAGAGTCACAGAGGACACAGAGAGAGGCAGAATTCAGGCGTTTCAAGCCTGAATTCTGCC
>CAZNSL010000672.1:0-3862 GCA_964574975.1 uncultured Alcaligenaceae bacterium
GCTGAGCCATGCCATGCAGTCGTACTGGCTGCCGATTCTCGTCGGTTTCATTGCGGCCGTCTGGGGTATCCGTCGTTGGATGAAGACCGACTCTGGCCGGCGCGTCGTCGATGGCTGGCGGTTGCGGTTGCCGGGTGCGGGGAAGATCTTCCTGAACCTCGCCATCGCACGATTCAGTCGCATCCTCGGCACGATGCTGCACAACGGTATTCCGATCCTGCAAGCCCTACGTATTTCGAAGGACTCGACCGGCAACAAAGTGTTGGCTGAGGCCATCGATCAGTCTGCCGACAACGTGACGGCGGGCAATTCGCTCGCCGCACCGCTGACCGCCTGCAAGTACTTCCCCCGCGACGTGTGCGAGATGGTCGCCGTCGCCGAGGAGTCCAACACGCTCGAAAAGGTGCTGATCGACATTGCCGACACGCTCGAAAAGCGAACGAGCCGGCAACTGGAACTGTTCGTTCGTCTACTGGAACCCATCATGCTGGTCGTCATGGCCGGTGCGACACTGGTCATCGTCATGGGGTTGCTGCTGCCCGTCTTCAAGATGAGCATGGCAGTTAAGTAAGGGCAATTATGAGAACTCTCACCCCCCTTTCATGGCGCGCCGGGTATACTGTCGGGTAGAACCCGGCCGCCCGCACCCCAACAGAGGAGTTCCCCATGTTGCTGCGACCGTCGTTGCGTGAACCGTGCGGGCGTGAAGCGCGCCGCACGGCGTTTACGCTGCTGGAAGTCCTGATCGTTGTGGCGATTATCGTCGTCCTCGCCGGTGCCAGTGCGGCGTTCTACTTCAAAGCCCTCGACGATGCGAAGGAAGGCGTGGCGAAGACGAAAGCCCGGGTATTGGCGGACCAGTGCCAGCAATTCATGGTCAAGAACGACCGCTACCCGGAATCGCTCAACGAACTGCTGTCACCACCGGACGGTGGCCGGCCGTACGTCGAGCCGGATGCTCTCAACGACCCGTGGGGCACACCGTTCCAATACAACCCGGCGGGGCCAAACAACAACGGCCTTAAGCCGGATGTCTACACCATCAACCCAACGACCGGACAGACGATCGGCAACTGGACGACCAAGCCGGGTAGCTAGACTCGGAGAACACCATCGCGACGGACGCAGCCATGAGACGCAGCGGCTACACTCTGCTCGAAGTGACTCTGGTGGTCGCGCTGCTTGCGATCCTGGCAGCAATCAGCCTCCCGTCCATCGAAGGGTCGTTCGTTGAAATCCGTCAGCGGGCGGGCAGCGATGCGGTTCGTGGCTACTGGGCGGAAGCCCGCACCCGCGCCATCGAGGACTTTCGGCCGTACCGATTCGCGGTGAAGCCGGGGACCGGTCACTTCCGCATCGCCCCGCATAGCGAGTCGGACGCGGATACCGACCCAATGGAAGGGGACGAGGGCGGCGATACTGCCAAGCCCCTGTCCGTGGACGAAGAACTTCCCAAAGGCGTGTCGTTCGCCGAAGGCGACGGTACGGGCAGTGAATCCGATGGCGATGGGTACGTGACCCTCGTCGTTTTTCGCACGGACGGCACGGCCGACCGCGACGTGGAAGTCGTTTTCCAGGCCGACGGCTGTCGCCCGCTGCAACTGCGGTTGCGGGGGCTAACTGGCGCGGTGACGACCAGGAAACTCAAGCTGGGGGAAGGCCAATGACGCTCCGCGGCTCCCCCGTTCGCTCCGGCGTCTCACTGCTGGAGGTGTTGTTAGCGCTGGCGATATTCCTCATGTCGCTCGTCGCGCTCGGCCAACTGGTCACGCAGGGTGCCGACACCGCACGGAACGTTGCGTGGCTGGCCCAGGGCAACCTGATCGCGCAATCCCGGCTGGCCGAAGTGTCGTCCGGCATCATCCCGCTCCAATCGCAGAGCGAGTCCCCCTGCGACGAGGACGGCGATTACAACTGGTCGATGGATTGTGCTTCGCAGTCCACGCAGGGGTTGTACCGCGTCACCGTAACTGTTAGTCGCCCGCAGCCCGACGGTTCGCGCTTCGAGACGAGCCTGAGTATGTTCGTCCTCGATCCGACCATCCGAGGCAACACCGACGGTAGCGCGACCGGCACCGACGACTCGACAACGACGACTGGAACCACGGGCACGACCGGCACGACGGGGGCAAAGTAATGATGCAACTCGCGCGCCGCCGTCCCGGCTTCACGCTCCTGGAGATGCTTCTGGCGACGGCCATCACCGTACTGCTGATGTCGGCGCTTTACGTCGCCATGGATACTCAACTCCGCCTCGCCGATGCTGGCCGCGAGCGAGTCGAGCAGGGGACAGCAGCCCGCAATATCTTGCAGCGCATGAGCCAAGACATCGCCGGTTGCTTGACGCCGATTACGGCGACCAAGGCCGGTGCCGTTGCGTCAGCGACATCCGGTGCGAGTACGACCGACGACACTGCGGCCTCGTTCGGATCCGTTACACCGTTCAATTCTGGCGTCGAGGGCGACTCGGCTGTGCTGACGATTTACGTCAGCCGGGTGCCGCCGAAGGCGTCTGCATTTTCCGGTAGCGAGGGCCAGCCGACAGGTGTGTCCGACCTGAAGCGCGTCAGCTATTGGCTCGCCGTTGACGGCGGCTTGGCACGTCAGGAGTTCGATCGCGTTACATCCGACGACGATTCGAGCCAATTACCTCCCGATCTCCCGGACGAGCAGCGGTATGTGGTCGCTCCGGAGGTCGTCGATCTGTCGTTCCGCTACTTCGATGGCAGTTCGTGGACCGACATTTGGTACGGCTCGACACTCGGTGCCGACGATGCCACGCCGATCGGCCCACCCCGAGCCGTCGAAATCACGATGACCCTCCGACTGCCCCCCGGCGATAACAACGAGGAGCGGACGAAGACGTACCGCCACGTCGTCACCATCGGAGCTGCCAACGCACAACCGATCCTCACGGCCGAGCCGACCACGACGGATGCGACCACTTCCGCGACGGGAGGTGCGCCGTGACCTATCGCCAATCGGAACCGCGCAACGGTGTCGTCTTGATCGCGGTCTTGCTTGTCGTCACGCTGCTGGCGCTTGCGGCGTACCAGTACAGCGAGTCGATGATGTCGGAGTACAAGGCGGCCGACAGCGCTGCTCGTGCCGCCCAGGCGCGACTGTACGCCGCGTCTGGCGTCCACTTCGCCGCGGCCGTGCTGTCGAACGCCGACAGCTACTCTGGTACGCTCAACGGCAACCCGTTCGATAACCCGTCGGCATTCCAGGCCGTCCCGGTCAACGAGGAAGCTGCGGCCCGTTACATCGGATACTTCAGCATCGTGGCGCCGTACACCGTGGACGAAACGAGCGGTGGTGCGACGACGCAGTTTCGGTACGGCGCGACCGACGAATCGGCGAAGTTGAATCCGAACGCCCTGATGCAAATCGACCCGACTGGCGCTCGCTTGCACGAGATGTTGATGAAACTGCCCAACATGATGGAAGACGTGGCCGATGCGATCGTCGATTGGATCGACACCGACGACGAGCCGCGTACGGTCGGAGCGGAATCGACCTACTATACGGCCCTTGCCCCCGGCTACCGGTGCAAGAATGGTCCGCTCGACACCATCGAGGAATTGCTCTTGGTCCGAGGCGTCACACCCGACCTCTTGTTCGGTAGCGATCGCAACCGCAACGGTTCGACCGATTCCAACGAACAGACCGAGGGCGAAGCCAACGACCGCGGCTGGTCGCAGTACCTGACCGTGTACAGCCGCGAGCGAAACATCGACGCCGAAGGCCAGCCGCGAACCTACCTCAACGACAGCGATGTGTTGGGCCTTTACGACAAACTGCTTCAGGCTGGCATCCCGGTCGACGTGGCCGATTTCATACTGGCGTTCAAGCTCTACGG
>CAZNSL010000673.1:0-3849 GCA_964574975.1 uncultured Alcaligenaceae bacterium
CAGTTCGGCGTCGGCTTTTACTCCGCGTACATGGTCGCCGACAAGGTGACAGTCGTGTCGCGCCCCGCCGGTCAACCGGACGGGGCCGTGCGCTGGGAGTCGGACGGGCAGGGCGAGTTTACCATCGAGCCGGCCACGCGCGACCGCCGCGGCACCGACGTGATCCTGCACCTCAAGGACGACGCCAAGGAGTTCCTCGACGAGTGGCGACTGCGGGCCGTAGTCAAGAAGTTCAGCGACTTCATCGAACACCCCGTCGTCCTCAAGGCCGGCGACAAGGACGAGACGCTCAACGACCGCAAAGCCATCTGGCTTCGCAACAAGTCGGAGGTCACGCCGGAGGAGTACGAGACCTTCTACCAGCAACTCTCGCACGGCGGTGGCGAGCCGGCGCGGGTCATTCACTACGGCGTCGAGGGGGCGCAGGAGTTCAAGGTGCTGGCGTTCGTGCCGGTCAAGAAACCGTTCAGCTTCCGCTGGGACGATCGCGAGTACGGATTGCGCCTCTACGTCCAGCGCGTCCTCATCATGGAACACTGCAACGCCCTGTTGCCGCCGTACCTGCGCTTCGTGCTGGGCGTCGTCGATTCGTCGGATTTGCCGCTGAACGTCTCGCGCGAGCTGGTGCAGGAGAACCCGCGGCTGGAGAAGATTCGCCGCAACGTCGTGGACAACATCCTCGGCGGCCTCGCGGCCATGAAGAACGTCGAATACGACAAGTACGTCGCCTTCTTCAAGGAGTTCGGCCCGATCCTCAAGGAAGGCGTCGGCCGCGACTGGGACCACAAGGACAAGCTCAACGACCTGATCCTGTTCGAGTCGATGAACACCGCGGCCGGGCAGTACACGACGCTGGAGGAGTACGTCGCCAAGATGCCGGAAGGGCAGAAGGAGATTTACTACCTGGTCGGCGAGGCCCGCGAAGCGCTCGAACACTCGCCGTACCTGGAGGCGTTCCGCAAGCGCGGCGAGGACGTGCTGCTGCTCACCGACCCGATCGACGAATTCATGGCCCCGTCGCTCTACGAGTACAAGGGCAAGGCTCTGCGGCCCGTAGACCAGGGCGACCTCCCCGGCGACGACGCGACGCCGGACGCCGGCGAGTTCGCCGGCCTGTTCGCGGCCCTGAAGGCGAAGCTACCGGAGGTGTCCGACGTGCGGCTGTCGAAGCGGCTGACGGACAGCGCGGCGGTGCTAGTCGCCGACAAGGGCGGCATGACGGCGCACATGGAGCGGCTGATGCAGCGCATGGGCCGCGGCGACGAGGCCGAGTCGGCTAAGCGCGTGCTGGAACTGAACGGCGACCATCCCGCCGTCGTGGCGCTACGCAAGCTGCATGCGGCGAATGTGGACGATGCGCGGGTGGAATCGTACGGCCGGCTGTTCTACGAGCAGGCGGTGCTGGCCGAAGGATCGCGGCTGAAGGACCCGACAGGGTTTGCCAAGCGCGTCAACGCGTTGATCGCGAAGGATTTGGGATAGTCGGCTCCATCAACCGGCTGTCGGTGGTTGTGCCCTTGAGTCGCCGCTGGCGAGCGGCGGGCCGTTCGCCCGGCCGGACAACCCGCACGGCCGGCACCGCTTCGCCAGGCCCCGCCGCCGGAATGCGGTGGGAATCGGCCCGGCGGGTTGCTAATCTACAACTTCGACCCGACCGACATCGCGGCGCGCATGGACGGTCTCGCGCTGACCGGCGCACGGACGCCCCCGTTCACCATCCGCCCGTGCGAGGTTCACCGTGATTGCTCACCGTTCGCGCTGGGGCACGGCCCTGCGGCTGGCAGCGGCCGGCCTGCTCACCGTCGCCATTCTCCCCGCCTGGTCCGACACCCTCTCGAAGGAGAAACAGGAGAAGCTCGACGCGCTGCGCAAGCAACTCCTCGACATCCAGAAGCAAATCTCCGAGATGGAGAAGCCGACTGCGACGCCGTCGCCGACGACGTTGCCCGATGGCACCCTTCCGGCCGAGTGGACCAAGTCCCTGACCTGGCGCTCGGTCGGCCCCGCTTCGATGGGCGGCCGCATCACCGACATCGCCGTCTACGAAGCCGACCCCAGCACCTTCTGGATCGCCACCGCCTCCGGCGGGCTGGTCAAGACCATCAACAACGGCATCAGCTTCACCCACCAGTTCGATAAGGAGGCGACCGTCTCCATCGGTGCGGTAGCCGTCGCCCCCAGCGATCGGAGCATCCTCTACGTCGGCACCGGCGAGGGCAACCCGCGCAACAGCGTTTCCTACGGCGACGGCGTGTACAAATCGATCGATGGCGGCACCACCTGGAAGAACGTCGGCCTCAAGAAGTCGTTCCAGGTCGGTAAGATCGCGATCCACCCGAAGGACCCGAACGTCGTCTACGTTGGCGCGCTCGGCCGGCTCTACGGGCCGAACGAGGAGCGCGGTCTCTACAAGACGACCAACGGCGGCGAGTCGTGGACCAAGGTACTGCACCTCGACGACAAGACGGGCATCATCGACATCGCCATGCACCCCACCGACCCGGATACGCTGATCGTGGCCGCGTGGGAGCGCAAGCGGGACGAGTTCGACAACTTCCTCGGCGAACCGCCACCCGATGGCATCGGCGTGTACGACCCGATCGTCAAGTTCGGCCCGAAGGGCGGTCTGTACAAGACCACCGACGGCGGCAAGTCGTTCAAGAAGCTCGAAAAGGGGCTGCCGACCGCAATGACCGGTCGCATCGGCCTGGACTACTACCGCAAGGACCCGAAAGTCGTCTTCGCCATCATCGACTCCGAGAAGTGGGGCACCGGCCTGCCGCCGGTGACGGTCTACGTCGGCCTCGAAGGCAGCGGCACCGAGGGCGGCTACAAGCTCACCAAGATCGCCGAGAACAGCCCGGCCGCCAAGGCCGAACTCAAATCCGACGATCTCCTCGTCACCCTCGACGGCAAGCCCGTCAAATCGACCAGCGAGCTCAACGATGTCCTCCGGCCGAAGAAGGTCGGCGACAAGGTGAAGGCCAAGATCAAGCGCGGCGACGCGGAGAAGGAAGTCGAAATCACCCTGGCGGCGATCCCGCGGCCGGGCGGTGGCCGCGGCGGCAACATGCCGCCGACACCGGGCTTCCGCGCCGAGCCGGCCGAGGGCGGGCTGAAGGTGACGACCGTGACCGACGAAGGCCCGGCCCAAAGCGCCGGCCAGAAGGTAAACGACCAGATCGTTGCCCACGAAGGGAAACCGGTCACCACCTTCATCGAGCTGATGAACGCGCTGCGCGAGAAGCGCGTCGGCGATAAGGTGAAGTTCACCATCAAGCGCGGCGAGGACAAGAAGGACGTGACCATCGAACTGGCGCAGCTTCAGTTCGGCGGCGGGCGACGCGGCGGCGCGGCGGCACCGAAGGGCACGCCGCGGCCGTACGGCGGTCAATACGGCGGCAACCGCGAAAACGTCCAGGACCAGCAGGGACCGGACGGGTTCCAGACCGGCGGCGTCTACAAGAGTACCGACGGCGGCGACACCTGGACGCGCGTCAACAGCGTCAACCCGCGGCCGATGTACTTCAGCGTCGTCAAGGTCGATCCGACGGACGAGAAGCACCTGTACGTCCTCGGCATCAGCATGTACCGCAGCCGCGACGGCGGCAAGACGTTCCAGGCGGGCGGCGACCGCGGCGTTCACCCCGACCAGCACGCCCTGTGGATCGACCCGAAGGACGGCCGACACATGATCGTCGGCTGCGACGGCGGCTTCTACCAGTCCTACGACCGCGGCGAGACGTGGGACCACCTGAACCACCTGGCCCTCGGCCAGTTCTACCACGTCGCGGTGGACTCCCGGCGGCTCTACAACATCGCCGGCGGGTTGCAGGATAACGGCTCGTG
>CAZNSL010000674.1:0-3833 GCA_964574975.1 uncultured Alcaligenaceae bacterium
TCACCGTCGATTTCGGCGCGAACGACGAACTTCTCGTCCGGCGGCGTCTGCTCCGGCGTCTGCACGTCGGTGATGCGGATGTTGACCGGTTGACGGTCCTCACCGATGGCGATCGCAATCACCGGAATGCGCAGTGCCTTCGCCCGCGCCCGCAGTTCGGCGACCGTCGCCTCGGAGCCAAGGTTGGATTTGCCGTCGCTCACCAGGACGACGCCCTGGACCATCGAGTTCGACTCTCGGTTCAAGAGCGTCAGCAGCGACTCGGGCACGTTGGTCCCCAACAGCACCTGCCGTACCGACTCCGTTCGCTTGTCGAGCTTGGCGCGATTGGCCGCAAAGCGAGCTTTGTCGGCTTCGGAGAGCGATTCGGGAACCGTTTCGTTGAGCGGCAGCTTGAGCCACGTGACCGCCCAGTCGCCGGTGCCGGGTTTGTCGGCATCGAACGCCGGCAGCGCCCGAACCGCATCGCGGCCTTCCGGACTGAGACCCTGGAGTACCCACTCCTTGAGGTCGAGCGACAGCCACGCCTTCCACTGGGCGGCGTTGGGAGCCGGCGTGTCCTTGGTAAACTCGCGCGCCTCCTCGTCGAGCCGCGCGCCGAAGCGGTAGGCGTAGACCGGGTTGGTCGCCGTGAGCCGCGGCAGGAAGTCCGCTTGTTTGTCGGTCAGGAAGGCGACGACTTTGTCGAGCCGCGTTGCAGGACGGCCGGGCGCAGAGCCATCGTCCGGCAAGTCGTCGGAAACGGTTGCGACGCTCGGCGACACGTCGAAGAGCATCAGCACGCGGCCGCGCTTCTCCGACTTCTCCCACGTCTGCATCGCTGGCAGAAGGAAGATGCCCGCAAGCAACAGGTACACGAGGGTTCGTAATAAGCCGAGACCGACGGCCCAGGGCCACGCGATCGAACGCGCGTCGCGTCTGTACATCCAGACGACGTACGCCAGACCGAGGGCAAGGACGGGGATCAGGATCGCCAGCCAGAGGTACGGGTTCACCTCGTGGCCACCGAGCGAAAACGACTCGCTGAGGCGGCGGAAGACGAACTCGGTCTGCCGATCCGGGGTGTCGTGCATAACTGTCATTCTATCGCGTTCGGCTCCGGTCGCTAACGCTTCTGGCTCGCCCGAAAGCTACCCATTCGTCCGCGTCCCAAGGTTGACGGCCGACGCCACCTCGTTGCCGCCCAGGTGGTAGCTCAGCCTCACGGCCATCGCCTGTTCGGCCAGCAGGATAACGAGCAAGGCCAGGAACAACCACGGCGACTCGCTCAGGTCGGTGCGCTTCTCCTTGAGCAGGTCGGCCAGGCCCGACCCCGGCGCGTGAAGGGCGGCCCCCGGCGCGGCCGACTCCAACTCGTCGCGCGCGGCCCGGCGCAAATCGCCCTCGTTGGCCGTGTCGACGTTGAACGCGACGGCGACAGACTCGGTGCGAACCGGGGCCGCGGCCGCAGCCTCCGACGCCGGCGCGAAGTCGAAACGGTAGATGCCCGGCCGCTTATTCTCGGAAAACGGGAACGACACCTTGTCGTTGGCGATCGCGCCGACCTGCTCGCCGAGATCGACCGCGTTGGCCGGCTTGCCGTCGTTGCCGGCATCCGGCAGGAAGCTACGTCGCATCTTGGCACCGAATCGCTTGGCATCGAGCGTCATCGCGTACGGTGAGCCGACGAGGCGGTTGGCGTCGGTGCCGACGCCCGCGAGGTACTTCTGCATTTCGAGCATCAGCATCACGAAGAATGGACGGGCCGGACCGTTCGGGAAATCGTTCCATGCATTGCCGGCCGTCGTCAGGTAGGCCAGCACCCGGCCCTTGCCGTAGCGCTTGGCAACCAACAGCGGGTCGCCGTAGCGCGTCGAGTCGAGCAACCGGCCGAACTTCTCGGCCAACTCCAGGTTGGCGGGTTGCTGCCAGTACGCCCGCAGGTCGGCCTTGGCCGGGTCCTTCGCGTCGGCCGGTTCGGTCAGCATCGCCTCGACCGCGTTGGCCAACTGGTAGAGCGCCTGGCCGTTGGCGAGTACGTCCTTGACCTTGCGCTGATGGTTCTTGAGCTGCGCCTGATAGGCCGCGTTCTCCGGTTTGTCCACGGGAATCTCGTTCAAGAGTCGTTGGGCATCCTCCTTGTAGTCGTCCAGCGATCGATAGTTCGGCAGCGTGAGCAGTTCGTCGGTCGTACCCGGGGCCGGGTTCCATAAGGCCCGCGGCACCGGGAAGTACTGATCGACGAGAAGGAACTTGAGGTAGGTGTTCGCTTCGCGATTGCGGTCCTCGCGGTACAGACGGGCAAGGATCGGGTGCGTGTCGCCGCGGGTGAACAGCTTGGGCGGCAGGGCCGGGTCGAACGTGCGTTCCATTTTCTGCGCGTCGGTCATCGGCGGCGTCGGCCGATCGGCCAGCGGCACCGGAAAGACGCCCGATCCGTCGGCATACAGGCGGTTGTAGAATCCGGAGTCGATCTGGTTGCCCATGCAGAAACAAACCCCGCCACCGCCTTTGATGTAGGCATCGAGGTTGGCCCGCGACTTGTCGTTGAGCCGGGCTACGTTGAGTAAGAAGATCGCGGGGTACTGATCGAGGTTGGGCTGCTCCAACTCCTGCACGCCGCGGCTCACCACATCGAAGCCCTTGGCCGCGTCGAGGAACAATGCCCGTAAATAGAACGCGTCGCTCTCGGCCTTGCCGCGCGACGACACATCGCCTTCGACGAACAACATCGGCACCTTTTCGCGCACCTCGACGGCAGCGTAGCGTGTATTGTCGAGTGCAAGGCCCGCCTCCTCGGCTTCGAGCGTCGCCGTCACCTGAGCCAATCCGAGTTGGTCGAACAGGGCCGTGAACGTCGTCTGCGTGACGCCAGGCGGCACGCTCGGGATCGTCGTGGACGAATCGGCCCGCTCCTGACCGTTGACCCGAACCGTGACGCGGACGTTCTTGCGCTCGACCGGGCTGAAGTTCGCCACGGTGATGGTGAACTCGGCCGGCATGAACCGGGCGGCGACACGGGTTTCGGGCTGGAGGTCGAGGACACCGACATTACCGTGGTCCAGGGCCGCCTTCTGCGTCGGACTGCGCGGCGGGTCGGCCACGTCGATCAGGAACACCTTCGCACCGCCGGCACCCTTGGTACCCGTGAGTTGGCCGATATCGAGCGTCAACGCTTCGGACGGACCGCCGGTCCAGTCGCGCGCCCGAAAGTCCCCGACCAGGTGCAGGACGTGCTTGGCGTTCGGCGTGCGATCGAACAGTTCGCGAGCTTTGGCGATACCGGCTTGTGGGCCGATGTGTAGCGCCGATGGCTTGAGGCCGGCGAGGTGCGCTTCGATCTCCGCGACGCTGGTGTCGTTGAGACGGTCGACGCGGAACACATCGTCGGGTGCCGAGAGCCGGAACAGCTCCAGTGCTTGCGGCGTCCGGGCCTGGATCGCACCCTTAACGATTTCCTCAACGACAGCCTTCTTGGCCGCCTCGAATGTCGTCTTGGCCTGCCCGTCGGCCCGCCAGGCGTCGCCCATACTGGCCGTGTCGTCGAGGGCAACAACGTGCAAGCTACCCTGAGGCCGGGCCAGCGCCAGCGCATCGCTGACCAAACGAGCGAGCAACAGGCCGATCAGGAGTACCAATAGGATACGCAGCAGTAACAGGATCAGTTGCTCGATGATCAGTCGGCGGCGGTTACGCTTCTGCGACTTGAGCAGGAACTCCATCGCCGCCCACTTGACGCGGCGGTAGCGCATCCGGTTGATCAGGTGGATGATGATCGGGGAGCCGACGAGTGCCACGCCTGCGATCATCGAATACGGATTGAGGAACAGGCTCAGCATTCACATTACCTTCGT
>CAZNSL010000675.1:0-3813 GCA_964574975.1 uncultured Alcaligenaceae bacterium
TCGCTGACGCTCCCGGCTCGCCAGAAGGACCCTGAGTTTGCTCGAATTCCTTCCGCGTGAACTCGGCCAGGTCTTCGCACTGGGCTAGCCCCGCCAGATCGACGACCGCCGTCCACTGGGCCGCCAGGTAGCCGAGGTAGTCCTTCAGTGCGGTCGCCAGGTTTTGCTGCGCCAGCAGCACGTCGTCGAACTTCACGTCGTCCGGCGACTTCTCGTACCGCTCCAACAGGCCGCGGTAGGCGCGGGCCAGGTCGGGCAGCACCTGCGTCTGAAGCGCCTGCACGAGCGTCCGGTTGCTAGAGTATCGCTCCGTGGCGTCGGCGAGTTTGGCGAGCAACTCCAGCTTCACGCGGCCGGCTTCGTCCAACGACTTCGCCAGGTCGGCCACCGCCTGATGGATTCCCCCTTGGTTGCGATCCCACACCGGGATCGGCACGCCGACTTCCAGGTTCGTCGAGGTGTTGTACGGCGGCGTCGTGAAGTCCTTCTGAACCACGAGCTTCAACGCCACGTCGGGCACCGGCGTCGCCTGCGCCAGCCGCAGCCGGTACTGCGCCTTCAGCACGTCGTTGCTGGCCGTGATCAGGTCGGTGTGGCGGACCAGCATCCGCTCGCAGACGGCCTCGTAGGGCATGTCCGGCACCGGCTCCGACGCGGCACCGGCGAGAACGGGACAGGTCATGTCCGGCCGGGCGACGGCGGCGGCTAACTGCCGAACCGCCGCCCGGTGGCGGTAGTGCGCCTGCGCGAGCGCGGCGCGGACCTGGGCGGCGAGTGCCCGCAGTTGCAGCGGTTCGTAGGCGGCGGCCTGGCCGTCCTTGACGCGATCGACCTGGATGCGCAGCGCCTCGTCGGAGTAGCGCGTCAGAGCGTGTGCGACGCGCACCTGCTCCTGCGCCACCAGGACCGCGTAGTAGGCCGTGCGCACCTGCGTCGCCAGGTCGAGCCGGGCTTTGCGCAGGGCGACCTCGGCGTTGACCACGTCGATCGACGCGGCCGCCTGCGCCAGCTTGAGCTTGCCCGCCGTCTTGATGAGCTGTTCGAGCTTCGCGCCTTGTTGCCCGGCCGTGCCACCCGAACCGACGGTGTCGGCCTCGAAACCGAACGACGGGTTCGGCGGCAGTCCCGCTTGCAGTGCCGCGCCGCGCGCCGCCTCGACGGCGGCGGTCGCCTGGCGGATGACCGGGTGGTTGTCGGCCGCGTCGCGCTGGATCTGGTCGAGCGACAAGGGCGGCGTGGTCGGCACCGGGTCCGACGGGAGCGGCGGCGGTTCGCCGAACGCCTCGGCGATGGCCTTGGCGCGCTCGGCCCGTGGCACGTTGGGATCGGCCGGCGGTAGCTTCAGTGGGGCGGCCTCGGCCCCCGGGAGATCGGCGGGCAACTTGAGGCGATCCGCGACTTTGCCTTCGGCCGCCGGCTTCTCGGCGGCCCGCGGCGGCGGGGCGAACTGGGCGTTGTAGCGGGCGGCGGCAGCGTCGAGGTCGAGCGGACTGGGGCCGGACACGGACGCGGTGTCGAGCCGGCAGCCGGCCGCGAGGGCAACGGCAGCCGCGAGCGACAATCGGCGAACCATGGCGCGACCTCGACACGGGGGCGGACGATGCCGGTTGTATCGGCTGTGCGGGACGAGCGGCTTGAGGGGTTGATTTTCGCGGGGCGGCATGGTGAGATGGGGCGGGAGGTTGCCAATGCCATCAAACGCCACGTCAACGACCGTCGCGCCTGCGCTCGCGGCGGAGTGGTCCGATGCCGTCCTGATTACGGATGTCGATTGGACGGCGTACGGCCGCTTCCTCAAGCTGTTCGCCGAACGGCCTGGGTTCCGCTTGACCTACGACCGGGGGGCTTTGGAAATCGTGTCTCCCTCCGCCAAGCACGACAACAGCAGCCGCCTTCTCGCCCGAATGGTCTACGCGCTGACCGAGGAGTTGGGTCTGGCCGTCAAGAGCGGCGGGACGACAACGCTCCGCCGCCAGGCAAAGAAACGCGGCCTCGAACCGGACGAGTGCTTCTGGATTGCACGCGAGGCGGCTGTCCGCGGCGTCGACCAGCTCGACCTGCGCGTCCACCCGGCCCCGGACTTGGCCGTCGAGGTCGATGTTGCAGCCAGTTCGCTCGACCGGATGAGCATCTACCGGAAGCTCGGCGTGCCGGAGGTTTGGCGCATCGACGCCGGCGGCGCTCTGACATTCGAGCGACTTGGCCCGGACGGGCGCTACGGCCGCAGCTCGACGAGCGTGGCCTTTCCTCAGGTGACGGCAGCGGACCTGATGGGCTTCCTAGCGCTGCGGCTGACCGCCGAAGAGAATGCACTCGTGAGCGACTTCCGTGCCTGGGTGCGCTCCTGGGCTTCGTCCGCCCCGTGACGCTTCGGCGACGCGCCGCTACCCCTCGTTCTGCCACGTCCGGCCATGTTTCGCCAGTAGTTCGTCCGCGCAGACCGGGCCGTACGACCCGACCGGGTACGTCTGCGGCTGCGGCGCGTCTGGCCGTTCGCTCGCCGCGATCACCGGGTCCACAATCGCCCACGCCCGCTCGATCTCGTCGGCGCGCATGAACAGTGCCGCGTCGCCGGCCACCGCGTCCAATAGCAGCCGTTCGTACGCCTCCGGGATGACGCCCGCCCCGTAGGTATCGCGGTACTGGAAGCTCAGATCGGCCGGCCGCAGTTGCACCCGCTCCGTGTCCGGCACCTTCGTCTGGAAGTTGATGCGGATGCCCTCGTTCGGCTGCAGCCGCAAGGTCAGCCGGTTGCACTGGAGCGACTCGCCAGCCGGCAGCGGGAACATCAGGTGCGGTGGGCAGTGGAACTGCACCACCACCTCGCTGAACCGCGCCGCCATCGCCTTACCCGAGCGCAGGTAGAACGGCACGCCGCGCCAGCGCCAGTTGTCCACCTGCAAGCGCACCGCCGCGAACGTCGGCACCCGCGACGTGGAGTTGACGCCCGGCTCCTTCAGGTAGCCCTCGTATTGCCCCAGCGACACGTCCGAACACGCCTGGATATCCGTCGGTGGCACCACCGAGTCGAGCAACTTCACCTTCTCGTTGCGCAAGGAGTCGGCGTTGAACCGTGCCGGGGCCTCCATCGCCACCATCGCCATGATCTGGAGGAGGTGGTTCTGGTGCATGTCGCGCAGGACACCGGCGGTCTCGTAGTAGGCACCGCGCTTGCCGACCGGCACCGTCTCGGCCACGGTGATCTGGACGTGTTCGATGTACTGATGGCTCCACAGCGGCTCGAACAGCGTGTTGGCGAAGCGGAACACCAGGATGTTCTGCACCATCTCCTTACCGAGGTAGTGGTCGATGCGGAACAGTTGGTCCTCGCGGAAGTGAGCGTGCAGGTGCCGGTTCAGCTCCTTGGCCGAGGCGAGGTCGTGGCCGAACGGCTTCTCCAGCACCAGCCGCCGGAAGCCGCCCTCCTCCTTCGCCAGCCCGCTCTCGCCGAGCCGCGTGGCGATCGGCGGCACCAGTTCCGGCGCGACCGACAGGAAGAACAGCCGGTCGCCCTGCGACCGGCCGTTATCGACGAACCACTTGACCAGGCCGCCCAGCCCGTCGACGGTGGTGGCGTCGCCAGCAACGTAGTCGAGCGACTTGGCGAAGTCGCGCCATTTGGCCTCGTCCCACAACCGGCCGGCCGCGGCCTTCGCGCCGGGGGCGAGGTGGTCGCGGAACTTGTCGTCGGTCATCGGCGAGCGCGACACGCCGACGACGCGGGTGTCGCCGGGCAGCCGGCCCTTGAGCCACGCCTGGAAGAGCGCCGGCACGAGCTTGCGGCTCGTCAGGTCGCCGGACGCGCCGACGATG
>CAZNSL010000676.1:0-3801 GCA_964574975.1 uncultured Alcaligenaceae bacterium
GTCTGCCAAGCCGCCGCCGATGCCATGGCAGCCGGGCACACGCACTACACGCCCGTCGCTGGCATTCCCGAGTTGCGCACCGCCATCGCTAACTGGTATCGGTCGTACCACGGCTACGAGTTCGACCCAGCCAATGTCGTCGTGGCAAACGGAGCGAAGCACGCGCTCCACAATAGCATCGTGGCGACCTGCGGCCCAGGGGACGATGTCATCATCCCGACACCGTACTGGGTCAGTTACTCCGACATCGTCAGCATGGCCGGTGCCAAGCCAGTGTTGGTACCGACAACCTTCGAGTCCAGTTTCAAGCTGACCCCGGGACAGCTCAAGAATTCGCTGACGCCGCACACCAAACTGGTGATGCTCAATTCGCCGAACAATCCGACCGGCACCGTGTACTCTCGCGCCGAACTGGAGCGACTCACGGATGTGATACTCAATAATACTGGCGTCTCGATCCTGAGTGACGAAATCTACGAGCAACTCTGTTACGACGACGCAAAGCCGACGTGTGTGGCATCGCTCCGACCCGAACTCGCAGGACGTACGATCACCGTCAGCGGGGCGAGCAAGAGTCACGCGATGACCGGCTGGCGTATGGGTTGGGCGATTGCCCCGCCGGCCGTCGCCAAGGCGATGGCCGACATCCAGAGTCAGGAAACTGGCTGCACATCGAGTATTAGTCAGTACGCCGCGCTGGCGGCCCTCTCGGGGCCGCAGGACTGCGTCGCCAAAATGCGGACCGAGTACGAAGGTCGTCGGGCTGTCGTCACCGAACGGTTGCAGGCGATTCCGAAGTTGCGACTGCACCCTGGGAAAGGCACATTTTACGCGTTCTTCGACGTCTCGGCGTACCTCGACAGGTTTGGCCCAACTTCGGCGGCGTTCTGCAACAGGTGCCTGGAGGAAGCGCACGTGAACTTCATGCCGGGAGCCGCATTCGGTGCGGAGGGTTTCGTGCGCATGTCGTACGCGTGTAGCCGTGCTACGATCGAGGCGGGCCTGGAACGGTTCGCCGCTTGGCTGGCTAGTTGATCGGGGAGCAGGTCGTGAGCGTCTTGCTCATCACCGAAGCCGATGTCTGCGGACTACTGACGATGGACGACACCATCGCGGCCGTAGAGGAGGGGTTGCGCAAACTGGCGCTCGACGAGGCCGATAACGTGCCGCGATCGCGGTGCCGGACCGATTGCGCAATGTTGCACGTCATGAGCGCGTCCGCCAAGTCGCTAGGCGCGCTAGGCTTCAAGGCATACGCGACCAGCAAGACCGGGGCGACGTTCATCGTCGGGCTGTTCGACGGTCGAACCGGCGCGCTCACCGCATTGATTCAGGGCGATCACCTGGGCCGCATGCGTACCGGCGCGGCGAGCGGCGTGGCGACCAAGTACTTCGCGCGGGCGGATGCCCGGGTGCTGGGCGTACTCGGCACGGGTCGTCAGGCGCGGACCCAGTTGATCGCGATGTCGCGAGTTCGGCCGCTGACTGGGATTCGCGCGTTCAGTCGCACGCCCGAACGGTGCAGGGCATTTGCAGAGGAGATGAGCGCCGTGACCGGGATTGCGGTCGAACCCACCGCCTCGGCCCGTGAGGCTGTCGACGGAGCCGACATCGTCGTCACGGCAACCGATAGCCGCGATCCGGTGTTAAGTGGCGAGTGGCTGACGAACGGGGTCCACATTAACGCGGTCGGCTCGAACTTTCTCGGCAAGGCCGAAATCGACGGTACGACAATCGTTCGGGCGAACGCGATCGTCGTCGACAATAAGGAGCAAGCCAAGCTCGAAGCCGGCGATTTGGCTCCGGCGGTCAACAATGGTTCGTTGCGATGGAACGAAGTGTCCGAGTTGGGAGCGGTGATCGTCGGGCGCTCGCCGGGCCGGCAGGACGTACGGGACATTACGCTGTTCAAATCGGTCGGCTTGGCCATCGAGGACGTGGCTGCGGCAGTACGAGTCGTCGAGTTGGCCCGCCAGCGCGGTATCGGTCGCGAGATCGACTTCTGACTCCCTCAATACAGTCCGTGCAACGGGCCGCCCGGTGCGGCGAGCGATTCAACGCGCTTCGTCACGGCAGGATCCTCTTCCAGCGGTGGTGCGTGGTGGGACTTGACGCGAGCGTCGATCACGAGGGGGCCCTCACAGCCCCAATGCTTCTGTCGAGTGAACGAACGAACGCCGTAGATATCGGCGGCCGGGTTGGACCGCGTAAACGTGACCCACAGCCAGTTTTCAAGCGTAGCGGCCGCGAAAGCGCTGTCGTTCACCAGCACGACGAGGGGGACTTCGTTCAATCCTGTCGCATCGGATAACGACTCGCAAAACTGCACAGCCGCTCGTTCGCCTGTACCGGAATAATCTGGTGCCGTTACGGCGACTATTCCAGGCATGACGACACGCGGTGCGTCGAACCCGTTCGGCAGTCGCACATGACTCGGCCAGGTGGTCGCCAGTTGACGCCGCTGAGGCCCAGCGGCTGCCAGCACGACCTTCGAGCCTTCGTTCAAGGCCGTTCCCGAATAGTCGAGCGTGTCGATGGTCGTACACGTTTGGAAGTGCAAATCGGTCCGCCAATCAATGCGCTCTAGCAAATGCCGGAAGAAGGCCGCGATGTCGTGGATGTCGAGTTCCTTAGCATCTTCGCGGGCGACGATGAGCAGGTACTTCGCAAGCGACAATTGCCCCTGGCCGAGGATCGCATTGGCGACAGTGAGTAATTCCTGTGGCTTTCGTCCCGCCGCGTACGGGACGTAGCGTTCGCTCCCGATGGCGAGTAATAGCGGGTGAACGCCGGCCGCGTCGACGGCGTGAACGGCATGGACGCCGGGGACGACCGCCGGGATGGCCGGACCAGTGAGTTCGTGAATCAGTGCGCCAAACGTTGTATCCTCTTGCGGCGGCCGGCCGACGACCGTGAACGGCCAGATCGCTCCACGTCGGTGCGATACGGCCGTCACGTTGAGGACGGGGAAGGGGTGCTGCAAACTGTAGTAACCGAGATGGTCGCCGAACGGCCCCTCGGGCAGTGTCTCCGGGGCGACAACGCCGCGGATGCAGAAGTCAGCATCCGTGGCGACGGCGGGGCCGTTCGCGTCCGGGTAGGCCAGTCGGACGCACCGACCGCCAAGGATACCGGCGAACGCGACTTCGGGCATTCCTTCCGGCAGAGGCATTACCGCCGACAATGTGAGCGCTGGCGGCCCGCCAACGAAGACGTTGACGCGAAACGGCCGATCCGCAGACAGGGCCTTGGCATGGTGGAAGCCGATGCCGCGGTGGATCTGGTAGTGCATGCCGACTTGTGCGTCCGGGCGATAGTCGTTGCCGGAGAGTTGCACGCGGTACATGCCGAGGTTGGAATGCCGCCAGCCAGCTCGGGCAGCGTCCTCCGTATACACGAGCGGGAGAGTGACGAACGCACCGCCATCCTTCGGCCAGCATTTCAATTGCGGCAGCTTGCCGACCGTTGTCGGGATTTCGAGGACCGGTCCACGACGGACGCGCTTTGGCAACCCGTGCCATGCGGCGCGGGGTAAGCCAAGCAGCCGCCAGGGTTTCTTCAACAACTCGGACGGGTCCGCTTTGAGTTCGACCAAGCGACGAATTGTTGCGAGGGTGTCGCGGAACAGGAATCGTGCCCGTTCGACCGTGCCGAACAGGTTGGACGCCATCGGGAAGTCGCAACCAACAACATTTTCGAACAGCAGCGCCGGTCCGCCGGCCGCGTAAGTGCGTCGGTGGATCGCGGCAGCTTCGAGGTTCGGGTTAACGGGCACCCGGACGCGGACGAGTTGCCCCGTAC